>DATCSV010000178.1:0-29817 GCA_036568285.1 Flavipsychrobacter sp.
GTTACATAGCCAACGAAGTAGTCAAGCAGATGATAAAGCGTGATATGCCGGTAAAAGACTCTAAAATACTGGTGCTGGGTATTACGTTCAAAGAAAACTGCCCGGATGTGCGCAACACAAGGGTAGTAGATATCATTGCAGAACTTCAGTCTTACGACATTGCACTGACTGTATATGACCCATGGGCCAGTGCCGATGAAGTGATGCACGAATATGGTGTCACTACCACGAACCAATTGCCTGAAAAGGGACAATACAATGCGGTTGTATTAGCTGTTGCTCACAACGAATTCCTGGATAATAACTGGAAAGACTGGCTGGCACCTGGTGGCATCATATACGATGTGAAAGGCTGCCTGGACAGGTCAGGTGTAGACGCCAGGCTATAATTAATATTTCATGAGTTATTTCGCACACCCTACAGCAATTATTGATGACGATTGCAGTATAGGTGCTGATAGCAAAATCTGGCACTTCTCTCATATCATGAGCGGAAGTACAATAGGTAATGGCTGCAACATTGGCCAGAACGTAGTGGTATCTCCCGGCGTGGTATTAGGCAATAATGTAAAAGTGCAGAACAACGTATCGATATACACAGGCGTTACCTGTGATGACGATGTGTTTCTTGGGCCGTCCTGTGTATTTACCAATGTTACCAATCCGCGCAGTGCTGTAGCCCGGCGGGATAAGTATGAAAGAACACATGTAGGTAAAGGCGCTACCATTGGGGCAAATGCTACTATAGTATGTGGCAACGATATTGGCGAGTATGCATTTGTAGGTGCCGGTGCTGTTGTCACAAAAGACGTTGCTCCTTATGCACTTTGGGTAGGCAACCCGGCCAAACAAACAGGATGGATGAGTGAGTACGGGCATAAGCTGAACTTTGACAGTAATGGAATAGCCGTTTGCCCTGAAAGCCGGCAGCAGTATAAACTGGATGGCGGCAAAGTAAGCCGTATAACATAATTCCCTTCAGCGATACACATGAGTATCGGCAAAAAAGCAGGAAAAGGTTTTGTAAGAATACTGCAGCGCAACATGCTGGAAAAGCTGATGGGCCTGACCACTATTGTAGTGCTGGCACGTGAGCTTACGCCGTATGACTTCGGGTTGGTGAGTATTACGGAGGTGTTGTTGTATTTAATTTCTGTTTTCGGCGCAACAGGGTTGAGCGAATACCTGCTGGCATACAGGAAAGATGATGTCAGGGAAACATTCCGCGCAGCGTTTTGGTTCAATATTGTTATTACGGTTGTTGTATTGGGAGTATTCCTCCTGGCAGTTCCATTTTGGGCAACGTTTCAAAATGAACCGCGGATAAAGAACATCAGCTTTATAGTGGGTGGCATATTCGTGTTCTCTCAACTGGCTGTTATACCCAAAGCATGGCTGAGCCGGAAACTGATGTTTGACAAGCAGGTAAAGATACAGACACCCTTTGTTATACTTATTCCGTTGGGCAAGTTGGTTGCCGTGTTTGCAGGACTGGGCGTGTATAGCCTGATAGTACCTACTCTATTACTAACCCCGATACAGACATGGATATTCTACCGTGCCACAAAAATCAATCCCGGTACGCACCTGTACACAGAACGTTGGAAAGAAATATACCATTTCACCAAACACCTGATAGGATCAGGACTGCTGAGGCGCCTGGCAGACCATGGCGATAAATTCATTCTCAGCAAATTCCTGGGGTTGAGTATGCTGGGCATATACAATATAGCTATGCAAATGGCGGAGCTGTTCACTACACAATTAATTATGGTGTCCAACAACATTCTTTCATCTGTATTACCCAAATACATAAATGACAAAAACAAATTCTATAACCACTATATCAGTTTTCTGAAAACATTCTCATTTGTATTGTTGCCATTCCTTGGCATAATGCTTCTGACGGCTAAACCAATAATTCTACTGATGTATGGTCCGCAATGGGAAGCGGCAGTATTACCTATGCAAATATTGATTGTGTATTCAGCCTTGCGCACGGTTACCAGTTCATTCAGCATAGTGATGAATTCTTTCCACATGAACAAACAATCCTTTAAAGTAAACCTGTTATTTACCCCGGTACATCTAATTGGTTCTGCGATAGGTGCCTACTATGGAGGCATTGTAGGGGTAGCCTTATCGTTGGTAATTGTGCGAGCTGTATTTTATAACTGGCGGATTAAACTGACCATGGATGCAGTGGAAAAGCCCAATGCACAATGGTACAAAGACCTGTACCCATATTTTCTGAGCATTACAATAGTAGTATCAGCCCTGCTGGTAGCGGCACGGTATATGCAGGACAAAGTGGAGAATTTCTTTCCACTAGCTCTGATAGCCTTAACCGCAATAGTTGTACTGCTGGTATATAATATCATGGTAAAACTGATTTTCCCCCGGGAGCTGAAAGACATTTCAAGGTTCCTGGGTATTACTTACCCGGGTGCACAGCGTCCATTCAACAAGGTGTTCGGGGTTCATTAAATATGAACATAACTATACTTACAGGGTCTTTACCATCTGCAACATTTATTGACGGACAAATCAATGCGATGGCAGAAGATGGTTCTTCAATTACCGTTATTGGTAAAAGAGTTGGACAGCATAAGTATCATAAGAACGTAAGGGCAATAGTTTTACCTGATACACCACTGCAAAGATTGTTCTTTATTCTCCGCTTACTACTACACACCCGGTTCAAACACTTTCTAAGAATATCGGGGAGCAGTAAAGGTTTATCGGGACTTTATCACGACCTGTTGTTTTATCTGCCAATCATATACTCCAAGCCGGACAGGATACATATACAGTGGGCTGCTTTTATCCATAACCGGGATTTGTTGTTTGACTTGTACCCTGGCAAAATATTGGTAAGCCTGCGCGGCGCACATATAAATTATACGCCCATCACTACGCCGGAGATAAAAGAGAGTTACCTGAGACTGTTTCCGAACGTGCACAGGTTTCATGCCGTGGGTAACGCCATTGCGAAAGAAGCAGAACAATACGGCGCCTCGGCTGACAAAACCGATGTAGTGTATTCTTTTGTCAGTGATGAACTGCTACAAAAAAAGGCACAACCTAAAACAAAACAGGCCAACCTACGTATTGTATCCGTAGGTCGCTTCTTCTGGAAGAAAGGGTATGAATACGCTTTGGACGCTCTGGCACTACTGAAAGAAAAAGGTGTTCCATTTACCTATACATTAATTGCTGAAGGCAAAACACCAGCGAGTATCACGTACCAGCTTCATCAAACAGGCATCAGCGATAGAGTACGGATAATAAACGGTTTATCCCACAACGATGTATTGAAAGAAATAGAACAACATGATGTGCTGTTATTACCCAGCGTAGAAGAAGGCATAGCCAATGTAGTGTTGGAGGCGATGGCCACAGGCACTCCTGTTATTAGTTCAGATGTAGGTGGTATGAAAGAAATCATCACCAATGGGATAACGGGTTACCTGGTGCAGCCACGAGATGTAAACTCAATGGCTGAAACACTGGTGAATTTTGCCGCCTTGAATGAAGAACAACGCTTCGCAATAGCAACCAGGGCCAAGGCCGTAGTAAGCAGGCAACACAACAAACAAGGCTTTGTCTCCGCTTTCCAACAATTTTACAATCACTAATCATTAAGCATTGACTAAAGTAAGAGTACTCTTTGCATTGCCTAACCTGACTACCGCAGGTAGCGGAAGGGAAATGCTGAACATAGCTGAACGGCTGGACAAGAACCTGTTTGAAGCATGGATAGGTGTGCAGCAGGCAGGCGGTGAATTATTTGACGAAGTGATAGCTAAAAAAATGCCGTTGGTAATGCAGCCTTTTTTAGCAGACGAACAAACGAGCCTGGCTAATAAAATCATGAAGGCCCGTGCATTCGCTAAAGACTTCAGGAATCTTGATTTTGATATATGGCAATCTTTTAACTGGTCATCCGATTTTTCAGAAGCACTGGTAGCGCGGTGGGCAGGTGCGAAGTATCTATACGTAAAAAAGAATATGAACTGGGGACGGAAAGCGTGGAAGACAAAAACCATGTTGTCCAGTGCCGTTGTAGCCCGCAACACTACCATGCTTGAAACCTTTTTCGCATCGAAACGACATGCCCGCAAAGTACACCTCATACCGGGAGGCGTTGACACTGAAAACTTCAAACCGGGTTATGATATGTCTGTAAGGCAAGAACTGAATATCCCTGAAAAGGCGTTGATGGTATGCTGTATTGCCCAGATTGTTCGGTCGAAAGACCAGGTTACGCTGATAAAAGCCGCGGCCAAAGTAGAACAAGCCTATGTAATAATTGCAGGAGCTGAAAGAGACAAGGAGTACAAGCAAGAACTGGATGCACTGATAAAAAAGTTGAACATCCAGGACAGGGTAAAGATGGTTGGCCACTATGGCAATGTAAACAGG
The DNA here is from genome assembly GCA_036568285.1 of Flavipsychrobacter sp. Taxonomy (GTDB): domain Bacteria; phylum Bacteroidota; class Bacteroidia; order Chitinophagales; family Chitinophagaceae; genus UBA5543. Next base: position 4,426 of record DATCSV010000178.1, read on the forward strand.
TTGCTGAACGCCAGCAATGTATTTGTGTTGCCCACATCTACCTATATGGGCCACGAAGAAGGTTGCCCTGTTTCTGTACTGGAAGCTATGGCGGCAGGCACCCCCTGTATAGTAAGCGATGTGGCAGGAAACCGCGATTTGATACAACATGGAAAGACCGGACTTGTATTCAAACCTGAAAAAGTAGATTCTCTGGCGGATTGCCTGCGCGAGTTCATTCACAAACCCTCTTACCCTAAAGAAATAGCGGAGCGCGCATTGGACAAAGTGTATGGTGAATATACCATTCAAAGGGAGGTACAAAAATTTGAAGCACTATACTCTAAGCTGATGAAGCGTAAATGAGTGCTTTCTACGACATATGGATAGGTACTGCGGCCCCGCATTACAAGCGGAGCAATAACGAAGACTGGCAGAATGTGTCCGGTAATATTTGGTATAGCCTGCCAGGCGATAAAAAGTTTATAACAGTAGCAAGTAATAACGAATACCAACTAACGCTTATCGGCCAGCTGTATGAAACAGTAGATGCTAATGAGTTATTGAACAGGTGCGTCAACTATATTCAACAGCCCGACAATAACTATACTGACGCTGCGGGACATTATATCATATTTGTCTCGGCACTTGCTACCGGAGATACCTATGTATTTACTAATCGCATGGGTAGTTACCATGCATACTGGTTGGAGGACGGGGCAATATCTACAAACTACCTGGCATTAGCTACAACAAAAAAGCAAAAAAAGCTGAACTGGGAGGGTATAACCGGTTTTATGGCTATGGGCTATTTCCCTGATGACAGCACATACATCAAGGGTATCAGCATTTTTGAACCGGCTACTTGTTATCACTTCAATAGCGGTTCTGAATTAATTGATAAAAAGAGGTATTGGCAATGGCAATATCATCCCGAGGATAAACCGCTTGAATCTCATTTAGCCCGGCTAAAAGACATCTTGCAATCGTCCCTGGCAGTCTCCACTAACAACTTTAGAACTGCAATACCTATTTCAGGAGGATTAGACAGCCGACTGTTGGCGGGAGAGCTATCTTCTACAGATAATCATACGTATAGAGATCTCAACGCATTTTCATACGGCTATACAGCCGATTCTCCTGAGTTGATGATAGCAGGAAAAATAGCTGAAGCACGGCACATACCGATACAGCTGTATCAATTACCCAATTACCTGTTTCAGCAAATAGATGAAATAGCAGAGTCGGTAGAACTGTTTCAGTATGTTGATGGTACAAGGCAGGCATCAGCCGCAGATTGGCTGAGGCAAAATGCCGATGTAGTGGTTGGCGGCCACTGGGGCGATGTGTGGATGAATGATATGGGTGTGGATGCAAAAGGTGATTTACTGCCCGCATTTCAGAAGAAGATCATTAAAAAAGGTTCGCAATGGCTGCTGGACAATGTGTGCGGGCAACATACCAACAACAGCAGTGAATACCTGAGCGACTATTTTCAATCTTTTATTTCAAGACATAATAATATAGGCAATGCTGACTTCCTGATGAAAATATACAAGACTGACCAATGGTCTTTCAGGTGGACTACTGCCAGCCTGCGCATGTACCAGGCTGCGGTCATGCCTGTGTTGCCGTTTTATGATAGCAGGATAGTAGATTTTTTCTGCACTGTACCGTCAACAACCGTGAATAGCCGGCAGATGGAAATTGAGTACCTGAAACATTATCATAAAGACCTGGCGAAAATAACCTGGCAGGAATATGATGCGGACTTGTACAACTACAAATATTTCAACAACAGAAATATTGCATATAGAGCTGCTAAAAAGCTGCAAAGACTGGCGACAGGTGAAAAACCGATACAACGTAACTGGGAAATATTTTACATGAATCCCGAGGGTAGAAAAAGCCTTGAAGCAAGGCTGCTCAATAATAGCCTACTGAATGAGCTCGTTCCTGCAAACAAAATAAAAGAACTACTGGACGATTTATATAATAATCCATCTGCTGCAAACGGGTATACAGTTTCCATGCTGCTGACATTCTCAATATTCCTGGACAAAGTATTTAAGTAAATGCTCTTTAACTCATACGGATTCTTACTGGTTTTTCTTCCGTTGACATGGAGCATTTATTTCCTGTTGAACAAATACACCTCATTTGAGAGCGGTAAGTTCTTCCTGCTGCTGGCATCTGTTGTTTTCTACAGTTGGTGGAATCCTGTTTATGTATTCCTGCTGCTGTTTACCATACTTTTCAATTTCATTGTAGGGCGTCAGTTATCGTATAACAAAACAAACTTTACAAGGAAAGCACTGCTCATTTCCGGGGTTGCAGTCAATCTATCGTTGCTGGGTTATTATAAATACTGCAACTTCTTTATTGATAATACCAATGCGCTGCTTCATACAGGCATTAGTATGCAGGAGATAATACTACCGCTGGGCATAAGCTTTATTACTTTCCAGACCATAGCCTTTCTGGTAGATTGCTATAAGGGGCAAACCAAAGAATATAACCTGGTGAACTATTCCTTGTTTGTCACCTTCTTTCCACAGTTGATAGCAGGGCCCATTGTGCATCATGGAGAGATGCTGCCGCAGTTTGCACAAAAGGAGAATAAGTACATCAATTACGAGAACCTCTTACGTGGCAGTATGCTGGTCATGCTGGGATTGGTAAAAAAAATGATTATAGCTGACACGTTTGCAATATGGGCAAACAATGGATTTGATGTGGCAGCCTCACTCAATTTTGCCGAGGCGTGGATAACCTCCTTATCCTACACATTCCAATTGTATTACGATTTCAGCGGGTATTGTGATATGGCTGTAGGACTGGGGCTCATGTTCAATATCAGGATACCTTTCAATTTCAATTCGCCCTATAAAGCTACCGGTATTGCCGACTTCTGGAGGCGGTGGCATATCACACTCAGCAGATTTTTGAGGGATTACCTTTACATACCATTGGGTGGCAATAAGAAAGGATTTGGTCGGGAATTATCCAACCTGCTGATAGTATTTGTGCTGGGTGGTCTGTGGCACGGGGCTGCCTGGACATTTGTATTCTGGGGATTCCTGCATGGCATGGCGATAATAACAGAACGCCTGTTTCGCTTAACTCAAATCAAGTTGCCTGTTTTTGCTTCATGGTTACTGACTTTCAACTTCGTAAATGCCGCCTGGGTATTCTTCAGGGCTGATAGCTGGGCAGATGCTATAAAAGTATTAAAGGGCATGGCGGGTTTAAATGGCATAGTGCTACCTGAGTCATTACAAAGATTCGGTATACTAGCCAAAGCAAGCATGATATCTTTCGGCGAATGGAACAGTGCATTGCTGGAAAAACCTTACTACTCCAACAGGATACTATTCTACCTCGTTGTATTCAGCATTCTGGCAGTGTTTTTCAAAAACTCACAGGAGTTGCTGTTGAACAGTAAATTAAGACTTACGAGAGTAGCCTGGATATACTCCTTGTTCCTGCTTGCACTGGTGCTGTTAGGAGATAACCCCCAATTTTTATATTTCAATTTCTGACAGATTGAAATTTAAGCGTGTAGCCATCATTTTGTTTGCATTGCTGGTATCTGCACTGGTGGTTAACAAGGTCTATTATTCTTATTACCCCAACCAGTTAAGCATTAAGCCCGAACTGCTAAGCATAGTCAACACAGAGACGCACAGGTTAAAATTCATGCGTAAAGATTCGGAGCATGGCCAAATAATACTGGACAGAATGTACGGAAGATATGACAGTGTTATCCTGGCGAACAACTATCTCCTGTCAACACCTGCATCAGCTGAGTTTACTTTGCCGCAGTTCAGGTATAAATGTCAACCACATGTTTTGCGCGAGCATCCCGGTCTTCGTTACAACTTATGGAAGCACCAGTCGCCTGATGTAATACTATTGGGTAGTTCTATTTTCTTTTGCGATTTCAGCAGGCAGGAGTTTTATAAAAGATACCCTGGCAAACACCTGTTGGATTTCACAACAGGCAACAACACGCCATATATCGCTTCGTGGTTCATGCGTTATGCCGACTCTATGGGAATGCAATTTAAACCCGGCACTATAGTACTCTATGGCATGAACAGGGTAGAAATGCTGAAAGACTATAAAAGCAAAAGCAGTCATCAATATGTGAAAGACGCCATAACAAAACCACAGCCAAAGAAAACTGTCGACAAATTAATAGAAGAATATTTGTGCCTGCCGCAACTACGATATGATGTAACTAATGCCCTGAAAAACAAATACGACGAATTTTTCAGGGGCGGAAATATGTATCGGAAAGCAGTTGACACAAAACATTTAGAAAGCGAGGCGGAATTCATCAAATACATACAATCTGCTACCGGCAAGAGTGAAAAAACAAACGAATTTGACCTAGATAGAGTCAGTGAGATAAAAAACCTGGCCAACTTTCTACAACAAAAAAGCTGTAGGCTGGTGATATTGAAGCTACCCCAATCAATGCGTAATGACATCATTCTGAACACAACAGGCTATTCATGGTTTGATGAAGAAGCGGTTCAATTTGACCATGGAAATATTACTTATCTGGATGTGTCGGAAATGAACAAGTTCAACATCACCCAATTAGATTACATCTGGCCCGGTAACATATTCGACCCCGAGCATCTGAACATAGAAGGTTCTGAAAAATTCACCAATGCATTAATGAAGCAGGTATTAGATACCATGCTGACTAAACAAACTACAATACATTGAGTTTAATATTAGCTATTAACGCGGGTATCAACAGTTCTGTAGGCTTGTTCAAAGACGGCAAACCCGTTATTTGCGTTGAAGAAGAACGCTTTAACAGGATAAAAAACTGGTTCGGATTTCCCGAACAGGCATTGCAGCATCTTTTGAGCGAGAAATATTTTAACCTGGAAAAAATTACGGACATCGCAATTTGCGATGAAGTAGTCAATGATATTTCCCGCGAAAAATTCTACAAGCGATACGAATATCATTATAGCTATGGCAAGCTACTGGCTTATAACATCAAGCTGGAGCGTACGAAGCTTGACATAAAGAACAAGCTGAAGTCGGCCGGGTTATATAAATCTTATACACAGGCAAGGCAGGAACAGGCTGAAGACAAAAACTACCACAGGCAACTGTACGATAGGATAGCTAAATACGGACTAGACATATCAAAAATAGTGCACGTAGAACATCATCTTTGCCATGCGGCTTCGGCCTACTACGGATTGGCAACTGATATAAACGAACCCTACCTGGTATTTACGCTGGATGGTGGTGGTGACAATCTGCGCTCCACGGTGAGCATTGCCCAAAATGGTGCTATTGAAAGAAAATCTGCCGGTAATGAGTACTCTATCGGCAATATGTACTCGGCGATTACCCACCACCTGGGTTTCCGCAGCCACGAGCACGAATACAAACTGATGGGCCTGGCACCTTATGTAGATTCAAAGTACGCTGGTAAATACAAGGAGTTTTTTGAGCATTACCTGAAACCGGTAAATGACGATACTGAATTTGCCAACCCCTATTTTATCAATCATTCGGTTTTCTTTGCAGAAGTGATAAAGCAGTTGACCGGAAGCAGGTTTGATAATATCGCCGCAGGACTACAGGCTTTTACTGAAGATGTTGTAGTACATTGGGTAAGGGGTAACATCAGGAAGTATGGTATAAAGAAAATACTATGCACAGGAGGGGTGTTCATGAATGTCAAATTGAATATGCTCTTGTCACAATTACCCGATGTGGAGTATATAGATGTATTCCCGTCCTGTGGTGACGAATCAAATATTTTCGGTGCGGCATTTTATGTACACAACAGCAAATACAATAAAGCATGTGGCCTCTTGGATTCATATACATTGGGACCTATCCCATCGAATGACTTAACAGGTACCTTAGAGCAATATAAAGAAAGCATTACGGTAGAACACTCTGATAGTATTCATGAATCAGTTGCAGGAATGCTGAGTGAAAACATGGTAGTGGCATATTGCAGCGGCAACATGGAGTTTGGTGCACGTGCTTTGGGCAACAGGTCGATACTGGCCAACCCCTCACAGATGCAGAACATCAACAAGATCAATAAGAGCGTTAAAAAACGTGACTTCTGGATGCCTTTTGCCCCTGCCATGCTCTGGGAAGATGCAAATACGATGATAGAAGTGCCATCATCGCTGCAGGCACAGGGCTCACCCTATATGATGTTCGCGTTCGATACCAAAGAAAGCATGCGCGATAATATCATTTGCGGTGTACACCAGGCAGATTTTACTGCACGGGCACAAACTGTTACATCTGAGAAATATCCTGCACTTCATGCTATTATTAAAGCGTTTAAAGAAAAGACAGGTATCCCCTGTTTGCTCAACACTTCTTTCAACCTGCACGGATACCCGATAGTAGCCAACAGTGAACAGGCTGTAGAAGTATTATTGAATTCTGAAATAGACGTGCTCGTAATTGACAATTACATCATCAGGCGTAAACAATAACGTATGGATTTATTCCTTTCTGCCGGAAGTATTGATATAACACCTGCAAAACCTGTGGCGCTTGCGGGTTTTGCTGAGCGCCATGGTGCATACAGCAAAATACATGACAAGCTCGAAATAAACCTGGCAGTACTAAAGCAGGAAGACCAACTTGTATTATTGTACTCGGTTGATACATTGTTTGTGCCTGAAGAATTTGTACAGTCAGTATTAAATCAGTTCGGCACAGCATATTCTTTACAGGAAAAGAATATCTGGATGACTGCGTCACACACTCATTTCGCCCCGGGGCTGGATTATGAAAAACCGGGATTAGGGAGAGTGGATGAGGCCTACTACAAACAGGTACAGGAAAAGCTGTTGCAGCTTACAGAACAAGTATTAAAATCGACACCAAAGAAAGTATCTGCTTCATACGGAAAAGGCAAGTCATCGCTCAATGTCAACAGACGCAAAAAACTTTTGCGGCCAAAAGACGGCTGGAAACTCTATTGGAAAACATTGATGTACCCCGACTATGATGGAGTAAAAGATGATGATATCCAATTACTACAACTAAAAGACGAGCAAAGCAATGTGCAGATGATACTGTGGAATTATGCCTGTCACCCTGTAGGTTTCAGGCACCGCAGCCAGGTATCAGCTGACTTTCCCGGCTTGATAAGAACTGAATTAAGGAACTATCTGCAACAGGAACAATTGCCGGTACTCTTTCTTATAGGTTTTGCCGGAAACCTGAAACCTGATGTGACACCCGTTACACATACACGTTTCAAAGACAGGATTAACTATTTTTTCCAGTTCGGGCCAAAGTACACGAGATTCCCATCTACAGAACTTTACCTGGAATGGATATCGCTATTGTGGAAAGAAACTAAGGCAGTATTAAAGTCATCAACAGAACTAACCACGTCAAAACTAACAACCTCTCAGTACCGATTGCCCCTAAGCGAGATAATCGACGATGACGATAGACACCATATTGACTTCAGAAAGCTGAGCATTGGTGAAAATATCCAGCTGCTTGCTGTATCTGCTGAGGTATTGGCGGAATATAAAAATGTTGTTGCCAATGCAATAAAGGGCAATACAATAAATATCGGTTGCCTGGCAGGTACGAGAATATACCTGCCAACGGATAAGAATGTACAGGAAGGAGGATATGAAGTGCATTGGTTTCAGCACAGGTTCGGGATAAAGGGTGATTTCAAACCCGGGCTGGATGAAAAAATCAAAAATGCCTTAATGCGTTTATGAGCAAAAAGCCAAGGATAATATTGGTAGCTAACTCTGTGCCCTTGCCGGCAACAGATTTTCTGAAGTACAAGCTCTTCGGATTATCAAAATCGTTCAACCTGCATTTTATTTGCTGGGACAGTACTCTTAACCGTAAAAAATTTTACGGCAAATATGCCGACGAATTGCCCGCAAAAAATATTCACTTGTTTTATGACAAGCTGGATGTGCCAAGTCTAATCATGCTATTGTTCATGAACCTGTCCCAGCTTTTGTTTAATCCTGTAATCAGTTGGCGGTTACTATACAAGTTAATCAGCCATTACGGATGGAACGCGAAAAAGCTATTTACAAAATTCAGCTTATACTATCCTCTAGCTGCATTGAAGCCCGACATTATACATTTTGAATACGGAACATTAGCACATCAGTTCAGTGATATAAAAGACTATATACGCTGCAAAACATCCGTCAGCTTTCGGGGGTATGACATTAATTACACAGGGCTGGAAGACAAAAATTATTATCAAACCGTATGGAATAATTTTGATGGCTTTCATTTCCTGGGGAACGACTTGAAAAACCGTGCTATTAAGCGAGGTTATCACCAGACTAAAAATGAAGCATTAATTCCACCCGGCATTGATACAGAATTTTTCGCGCCTACGGGAGATGATAAGCGAAAAGATAAATTCGTAATTGCAAGTGTAGGCAGGCTGGCCTGGAAGAAAGGATATGAATACGGCATACAGGCTGCCTCAATACTGAAAGCCAGGGGGATACCCGTTGAATACAGGATAATTGCTGACGGTAATTACAGGCAGCCGATACTATTCACTATCGCAGAATTTGGTCTTGAAAATGAAGTTAGAATAATTACAGCCAAATCACCCACAGAAGTAAAGGCCCAAATGGAAGAAGCACATGTATTGCTGCATCCTGCATTGTCAGAAGGGTTCAGCAATGCAGTGTTGGAAGCACAGGCTATGCAACTACCCGTAGTCACTACAAATGCCGATGGTTTGTCAGAAAACGTGGAAGATGGCGTAACAGGATTTGTCGTACAGACATATGACGCTAATGCATTAGCTGAAAAGCTGAATTGGTGTTATCAGCACCCGGAGCATATGAAAACAATGGGTGAGGCTGGACGAAAAAGAGTAATAGATAAATTCAGGATAGAAGCGCAACTGAAAAAGTTTGAAGCCTTCTATAGTAGTTTGTACAATGAGCATTAAGGCTGACCTGATATATTTTTCTGTTGACAAGTCCGAAAACTGGCAACTCGGCAATTCCTTTCATTCCGGGTTGAGTGTACATGAATTACATCATACACTCAGTAAACTGGTGTCGGAAACAGTTGCCGAATGGGTTGTCTTTTGGGATTACACACTTGGTGATCCCGATACAGATTTGATACAGGAACTAATTACGCGGCCTGTCGATGTCTTTCATGCAGGCCTCAGGTTAGGCACACGCGGCTTGCCCGATGTTTTGAACTATGTACACCCTACATGGATGTACAATGCCGATGGAGAGAATGAAATGACGCACGGCAATTTTCGCATGAGCTTCCGTGCCTGCGTTATCAGGACAGAAGTGCTGAAGAAGATAGGTTTACCATCAACAAACTACGATACACTTGAAATGGCAGGCATTGCCTGCGGATACAATGTGTTGAAACAAGGCGGTATCATCAGGTATCATTCAGGGCTTATATCAAAAGATATAGTTGATAAGTCGGATATACCACTCAAAGATGAATGGGCCTTTGCCCGGCAGTTTTTTACAAAGAAATGGCAGCGATGGATCTTATTCAACAAACCGGGATTCATCGCAAATCTCACCGCCTGGCAGAAAACAAGCTCAGTTAAATATGTAAACGCTAAGCCGTCTTTACACTCATCAGCAGTTGCTAATACACCCGCTCAGCACAAAACGGTATCTGTACTTGCCCCTACACTTGACAGGTACCCTTACCTGGAAGAAGAACTGAGGGAATTGAATGAGCAGACCATATTGCCACACGAGGTACTTATTACCGACCAGACTGATGAGAACAGGCGCCAACAGATAGACTTCAGCAAATACCCGAATATAACAGTCCGCTATTTTCCACAAAACGAAAAAGGACAATGCCTGGCATGGAATAAACTGATAGAAGAAGCAACCGGCGAGTATATCTTCTTCTTCGGCGACGATGCCTATGATATAAAACCAGGGCTCATTGAAAAAATGCTGCAAACCATGCAACGCTTTGAGGCGGATATGGTAGCATCCAATGTTCGCGAAAAAGGTATTGTGTACGGGGCCGCAAACTATCATTATTACATGTCCGATACCTTTCCGATAACACTGATAAAAAAATCGGCAGTTCTGAATGCAGGCAAAATGGATATGTTTTTCAACAGGAATGTAAAAGCCGACCACGACCTGGCGATGCGCTGCCATCTGAACGGGGCCTTAATGATTTACGACCCTTCAGCCGAGATAGGCCACCACAGGGCACCATCCGGCGGGCTACGTGCACACAATGCCAGGGTCATTACCAACTTCATGACCAAAAACACCATCACTAAAGTATTGAACCCCGGCCCGAGTGAGATATTTATTGCGCGTAAATACTATTCAGAAAAACAGCTGATAAGCCATGTACGTATCAAGTACATGAACCAGCTCATCATCAATGGTAATATCCTGAAGAAGATTGCAAGGCTATTATTTCTGTTGTACAAAATACCGGCATTGAGGAAGGGATATAAAGCCAACATGGCAATTGTGGACGAAGAAATGAAAAGGAGGCAAGCCGGCAAATGAAAATACTACAGGTAATAGACCGCCTGGAAGCCGGTGGTGCAGAACGTATTTTCGTTAGTATGACGCACCTGTTAGCTGAAAAGGATATTCCAACAGGCGTATTACTATTTAATGACGGTGGTGCTCTTGATAAAGAATTAGACCCGCGTGTTGACGTACACCTGCTTAACAGGAATAATAAATTCAACCTGTTCACGCTCTATAAAGCCCACCGTGTTTGTAAGCAGTATCATATAGTACACGCTCATCTAAGGCATGTACATGCATATATCCGCCTGGTTCAACTATTGTTTGGCGGCAAGTATAAACTGGTATTACACGACCATGCAGCTATAACAAATGATGTGCCGGTGCGTATGCGTGGACTTTTTAAGCCCCGATACTATATAGGTGTAAATGACGAGCAAACTAACTGGGCAATAAACACAATTGGTATTAACCCTGTAAATGTATTCCTGCTGGAGAACACAGTGCTGGCAAATCATGAACCTGCACAAGTAAAGCAAGGCGGAAACAAAGCAATAATGATAGCCAACATCCGACAGGTAAAAAATATCGAGTTTGCCATATCCCTTTGCGGAAGCTTGGGTTGGCAACTGGATATTTACGGTAATATCATTGAGCAGGCGTATTATGATAAATTGAAGAAACTGGCCGGCAATGATAACGGTATGAATATCATAACTGGTGTCAAAGATTTTTCAGGCTTATACAGGCAGTACAACCTGGCTATACATTGCTCGCCAAAAGAAACAGGCCCGCTTGTGCTGATTGAATACCTGGCAGCGGGGCTACCATTTATCGCATATCAAACGGGTAGCGCCGCCGACGCGATAGCCGCCGAATTGCCGCGCCTGTTCATGCAGCATTTTGAACGGGACCAATGGGAAAGGCGCATCAGCGCAATAATTCAGGACAAAGAATTGCCACTGCAAATGCAAGAGCTTTATAAAAAGAAGTTTAACCCCGAAGATTACATTAATAAGTGCCTGCAGATATACCAAAGCGTACGCTCTTAGTAGTATCAGATACCGCCATGTACAACGATGCTGGCGAGTTGCTTGTTTTCGACCCCGTGTTGCGCGAGTTGAAAGCGGTGCAGGACATGTTCGATAACATCATCTGGCTGGGCGCGAGAACCCTGAAGAAGAAAGGCACGCTGAGGCATGTGGACAGTGAAAAGATACATGCTGAAATGCTACCCTGCGTCAGCCGTGGCGGACTGATAAATATCTTCTTTGTACTACTGGCGTACCCTGTTTTCCTGTTCAGGATATTAAAGTACCTGCCACAGGCTACGCACGTACACACCCGTGCACCGTCTCACCCCGCTTTTCTTATGATATTACTCTCCCTGCTGGACAATAAAAGGACATACGCTCATAAGTATGCAGGTGAATGGACGGACAAAAATATTCCATTAACCTACCGTATACAGCGCAGCCTGCTGAAGCGCGTACGTAAGCCAAACATAAAAGTCATTATCAGCGGAAAGAATGAAGAAGAATCCGTTAATGTGCATGACATGCAGAACCCCTGCATATATGCGCATGAGATAAATGACATGAACGACATAGGCTTGCAGAAAGACTTCAGCAACGAACTCAAATTATTGTTTGTCGGCAACCTGATGCCATCTAAAGGTATTCTTCAACTATTGGATGCGCTAAATAACAACCAATTGAACAAAAGGATTACGCAACTTCACGTTGCAGGTGGTGGACGTTTATTAGATGAAGTGCGGAAAAAAGCAGAACAAAATAAGAAGCTAAAAATTATAGTGACAGGAGATATTACGCGCGAAGAACTAAACAAACTGTATGCTGACGCACATCTGCTGATATTGCCCAGTAGTTCTGAGAGCTTTCCTAAGGTGGTTGCAGAAGCAGCCGCATACGGATGCATACCGGTCACCACATCCCTGTCGGCTATCACCCGGCAGATAACAGATATTGTCAATGGTTTCCTGATGACTGATAACTCACCCGGCAGTATTACAGAAACAATTAACCGTGTTGCGCATAATACAGAACTGTCAGCCATCAGCCACAATGCTATAGAAATGAGTAAACTCTTTACATACGAACGTTTCAGGCAACGAATGGCAAGAGTGTACAATATAAATACATGAGCATATACAAAGCGGATAAGCTCAATATATTACAGGTAACAGGCTTGGTTGCGATAGGCACTATCGCTTGTTATGTGCCCCTGCTGGTAACAGCAGTATGGGCTGCTGTATTTCTTATCACACTGGCCGCCTTAGTTTCAGACCGGCAGGACTGGATATGGTACTGCATAGCGGCATCGCCGATTATTGAAGTGTGGGCACGTATGGTAAAAGGTGCAGTGGTGCCCGATGAAATAGGTAAGTACTACTTACTCTTTGCAATAGCATCCATATTGATATATCATATCAAAGGGAAGTCGAGCAAACCACTGTACAAGACAGGTATCCTGACTATTCTATTGCTATTACCCAGCCTTGTAGTTAACCTCGCAGATTTTAGCTTTGACCAATGGGCGTTTAATATTCTGCCAACACTAGAACTTGGTTTCCTTTTGATGCTGGCATCGCGTGAACGATGGGATATTGAACGTTTTGCAAAGACACTTCAAATGGGATTAGCGCCTATAGTGCTCGTTGTCATGTATCTCATCCTCAAAACACCTGCTATCAGTAGTGTAAACTTTATGCTGGGGGCGAATTTTAAAGCTGCAGGTGGAGGGACCAACCAGGTAGCTACCGTATTAGGACTTGGCATATTATACACCATGCTGTTGTTATTGCTCAAACGTCCCGTAGTAGCACGTTGGGCTTGCTATCTGCTCATAGCCTTCCTGTTCTTCCGTAGCTTTCTTACATTCTCTCGTGGCGGTGTATTCACGGCTGTAGCATCTGTGTATGTCGCTATCGGTTTTGCCATGATAGCCAACCGGAAAACATTTATCCGCTATTCTGCCATAGTGATCTTTTTTGCGGCATTGGGTATATTAGTATTTAATAAGGTGGATGAACTGACCAGTCACAAGCTGACACAACGTTACAGCGGTGAAACTATCGCCACCATAACAGGCGAGCAGGAAAAAACATGGAACAAGGTTACATCAGGCCGCACAACTCTGATTAACGCGGACTGGAATATTTTCAAAGAGTACTTTCTTTTTGGCGTGGGTCCCGGCGGTGCTAAAGATCTACGGACACGGTACGGTGCCCCGCCCGACTCCGCAGCGCATACCGAAGTAACGCGCCTGATGAGTGAACATGGTATTGGTGGCTTACTGGCAGCCGTTGTGTTGCTCTTATTCCCAATATATTGGTTGAGAAAGCAACGCTACAGGTTGTGGATGGGTATCAGCGCAGCATTATTCTGCATGGCATTACTTACATCCATGCACTCAGCCATGCGCACCAATACTACGATTGTATGTTATGCACTGGCGTCAATACCGGTGTATATAAGGAGGACCAATGGCAGCTAAGCAACTGCACATATTATACATAGGCAACAAGCTGGCCGAGCATGGCAGGACCCCAACGTCTATTGATACGCTAGGCCCGTTGCTGGAGCAGGAAGGACATACTCTTTATTATGCCAGCAACAAACAGAACCATTCAGCCCGCTTGCAGCATATGTTACGTAGCATATGGAAGTACAGGAAACAGGTTGACCCGGTATTAATAGACACGTATAGCACTACAGCCTTTTATTATGCATGGCTGTCTGCAAAACTGTGCAGGTGGTTGGGCATAAAATATATACCTATACTACACGGGGGTAACCTGCCTGCGAGGTTTGAGCGTTCGCCCGGCAAATGCAGAACGGTTTTTGGCAACAGCACCATGAACATCGCAGTCTCACCTTACCTGTTGCATTACCTGGAACAAGCAGGTTTTAAAGGAATAGTTATCGAGAACAGTATCGCATTGAAAGATTATTTTTTCAGGCAGCGCACGCAGCTGCGACCACAGCTTTTGTGGGTGCGTTCCTTTCACGAAACTTATAATCCGCAACTGGCTGTTCATCTCGTACACGAGTTGAAACAACGGTACCCTGGTGTACAGCTCACTATGGTTGGCCCCGAAGTGGACGGCAGTATGGAAAGGTGCAAACAATTAGCCACGTACCTTGGAGTAGAACAGCAAATAACATTTACGGGTAAATTAAGTAAGCAGGATTGGACTTCTTTAGCGCAGTCAAAGGATATCTTCATCAATACCACTGATTATGATAACCTGCCGGTAAGTGTGTTAGAAGCAATGGCGCTTGGGCTACCAGTAATATCTACCAATGTTGGCGGTATTCCGTATATAATTACAGATAAACAAAACGGGCTGTTGGTACATGCTGATGATGTAGCAGCAATGACCACTGCCGTAACGCAACTGCTAAGCGACAACAGCATGGCTGTCACTATCAGCAGGAATGCCCGGGAATACGTTGAACAATACGATTGGAATATCATCAGAACCAAATGGCATAACCTGCTACAATCAATAGCAAAGTCTTGAGCTTGTTTGAGCAAATATTACAGATTAAAGGTTATCCTTACGCGGAAGCTGAAAAGGAATTGGCTCGTCTGCAGGCTATGAGTGTAGATGAGTTCCTGAACTGGCAACTGCAAAAGGCATGGCAGCAGGTACATTTTCATTATCAGCACAACCCGCTGTATAGAAAACTGGTGGGCAACCTACTGCCCGATAGATGGGAGGACTTACCCATAGTCACCAAGAAAGATTTGCAGCAGCCTTTAAACAGTATCATCACAAGGGGAATAAACATTAAAAACTGTCACACCGGAAATACATCCGGCTCTACCGGCATACCATTCTTTTATGCTAAGGATAAAATGGCACATGCCATGACATGGGCTGTAATAGCCGACAGGTATAATTGGTATGGATTAACTTTCTCGTCAAGGCAGGCCAGGTTTTACGGCATACCCAAAGAGTTTTTTGCCAACAGGAAAGAACTGTTGAAAGACAAAATGATGAACCGCGAACGCTTCAGCGTTTTCGATTTGTCTGGTAAGACGATGGAGCGATTCATCCAACGCTTTCGCAATGGAAAGTTTGACTATGTCTATGGCTACACCAGTGCCCTGGTTATGTTTGCCCGGCATCTCATAGAAAGAGGTACAACCCTTATGGAAATTTGCCCTACTGTAAAACTATGTATCAGCACATCGGAAACAGCTACGCCCGAAGATCATGATATATTAGAAAAAGGTTTTGGCGTTTCGCATATTCGTGAATATGGTTTATCAGAAACATGCATCACGGCGTTTGATGCACCTGACGGCAACTGGAAGCTGACTGAGGAAACACTTTTTACTGAAACGCTAAATGGCAAAATACTATCTACATCTCTATACAATACGGCACTGTCGATGATACGTTACGAAACCGGGGATATTGGGATAATAGAAAAAGAGAGAGTAGGTATATATCGCCCCCTGCAGCAGTTGCATGGCCGTACAAACGATATGATCATCCTGCCCTCGGGCAAAAAAGCTGCGGGGCTCACATTCTATTATATTTCCCGCAGTGTACTGGAAGCCAGTGGTGTATTGAAAGAATTCATCATCAGGCAAACAGGGCTGAATGAATTTACATTTGACATTGTGGCCGACCGGGATTTGACGTCTGAAGAAATGGAGTTGGTAAAACAGAAAATTAGCTTATATCTTGAGCCCGGGCTGGATATAATACTGAACAGGGTTCAGCATATTGAACGCCCCGCATCAGGAAAGCTGAAACATTTTTACTCGGAACTGAACAGGCATTGAATAAAAAGTTAGTACTTCTTACAAAATACTTTCCACCCGAAATGGGTGCACCCCAATCACGTCTTTACGAAACGGTGATCGGGTTGCAAAAGCGTGGCTGGGAAATTCTTATCATCACCGCCATGCCCAACTATCCTACCGGCCGGGTGTTCGATGGTTATCGCGGAATGTTTGCCCTGAAGGATGAAACCGATGGAATCAACATAAGGAGGTATGCATTATATGCATCCCATTCCAAGAAATCCTTTCCCCGCATCGTCAGTATGTTGTCATTCGGATTTACCGCAATGTTTTCGTTGACAAGGGTACGGGCTTTCAAGCCAGCATATATTATTACAGAATCGCCTCCGCTCACACTCGGGCTTACGGGTTTGGCGTTGGCACGTATTGCAGGTGCAAAGCATATCATGAACGTATCTGATATCTGGCCGTTATCTGCTCTCAGGCTGGGCGCCATATCGGAAGGCTATATGTATAAGAGGCTCGAAAAACTGGAGCGTTATCTATATCGCCGTTCTTTCGCCTGTATGGGCCAGTCGTCCGAAATAACAGAACGATTAGAGCAGACAGGTAGCAAAAGAACTATACTCTTCCGCAATGGAGTTGACTTCAACCGGTTTGAACAAACAAGAGATACTGTACACAAGCAGTCATCTGGTAAATTGCGGATAGTATATGCAGGCTTACTGGGCATAGCACAGGGTGTAAAAGATATCTGTCAACAGATTGATTTTACATCGCTGGGTGCCGAGCTGCATATATATGGCGAGGGATCTGAAAGAAACGAGATACAGGATTTTATAAAGGCTAACCCGCAGCGTGGAATAATACTGCATAAAAGCGTTACCCGCGAAGCCATACCTGCAACATTGATGCAGTATGATATAACTTTGATACCATTGGTAACGCCTATATACGGTGCCATACCTTCTAAGATATACGAGGCTATGGCGGCGGGGCTGCCTATTATATTTTCAGGCGGTGGCGAAGGTGAGCGGATAATAAACGAACACCACACAGGATGGACATGTACACCTGCTGATTACGCAGATATATCTGCCAAAATAAAACAGGTGGCAAATATGGATAAGGAACAATTGAATATAATTAAAGCTAACTGCATTAAAGCTGCCCGCAATGTATTCAACCGAGAGATACAGGTAGAACACCTCAACCAGTTTTTGCTCAAAGGAAAATAATGAGAGTAACGATAGTAGCGGGAGCACGGCCAAATTTTCTGAAAATAGCCCCGTTAATCAAGGAGATAGAACGGGTGCGTGATGACGGGGCTGATATTGGCTACCGGCTGGTGCACACAGGCCAGCATTACGATGATAACCTCAGCCGTGTATTTTTCGAAGAGCTTGGAATACCCTTACCTGATGCCAACCTGAATGCCGGCTCAGGCACGCAGGCGGTGCAAACAGCCAATATCATGGTAGGCTTTGAACAAGAATTGCTGGAAAACCCATGCGATATGGTGGTTGTGGTAGGAGATGTTAATTCCACACTCGCATGCAGCATTGTAGCAAAAAAACTGAACATACAAGTAGCCCACATCGAGGCAGGCATACGTTCATTCGACACGACAATGCCCGAAGAAATAAACCGTATGGTTACGGATTCAATCAGTGATTACTTTTTCACCCCTACTGAAACAGCTAATGAAAACCTGATGCGCACGGGTGTCAACGCTGCACATGTTTATTACGTGGGCAATATCATGATAGATAGCCTGTATATGAACAGGCACCGCCTCATAGAGCCGCAGTTGGTCAGCCAATATGGGCTTGATCTGTCAAAATGCCTGGTACTTACCCTGCACCGCCCGCATAATGCTGACGACCCGGAAAAACTCAAAGCCATATTAGAAACACTGGTTAAAAATAACCCCGGCTATCATATCATATTCCCTGTACACCCCCGTACGCAAAAATCTCTCGAGGCGTCAGGGTTCTCACACCCTAAGTTGCTGGTAACGGAGCCACTGAGTTACCTTTCTTTTATTTACCTGGTGAGCCATTGCAAGGCAGTAGTTACCGATTCGGGGGGCATCCAGGAGGAAACTACCGTTATGGGTGTACCCTGTGTCACACTACGCAGCAATACCGAACGCCCCGAAACGGTCACCATCGGCACTAACGAATTAGTGGGGGATGATTTAAATAGGCTTGAATCCGCATTGAATAGTATTTTTACAGGTAACTGGAAGCAGGGTGCTATCCCCGACATGTGGGATGGCAAAACCGCACAGCGTATTGTAAAAACACTACTTGATATTGGCAGGCAGGGCAACAAATGATTTTCCAGTACAGGATATAATTGAATGGGATGTACGCAACTGGTCGCAGCTGCTGCATTACTGGCAACCTTTGCTGGAGCAGCTACCCCGCGATAGTAAAATCCTGGCAATAGGAGAACGCAACGGCGGCCTCTCGCTCTGGCTGGCTCTCATGGGCTTCCACGTTACCTGTACCGACATTACCGATGTTGCCGCATCAGCTAAACCACTGCACGAAAAATATGGTGTACAAGACCGTATTAAGTACAGGCTGCTTGATATTGTAAATGATGAATGGCAGGAGGGGCAGTTTGACATCATCATTGGTAAGTCAGTAATAGGAGGGGTAAAACCCACCCGTGGCAGGTCCTCATCACGCAATTTCGAAGCACTCGAACAAGCTATGTATAATATCCACCGGCTATTAAAGCCAGGTGGATATTTTTTTTCCGCTGAAAACCTGCAGGGAGGCATGCTCAACCGTTATATGCGCAAAAAGCTGAAAGGTGGCAAAGGATGGTATTACCTGTCCTTGCCGGAACTAAAAGGATTATTCAGCCCATTTAGCCTTGTGCAAATCAAAACATTTGGTATTTTACCAACCTTTTTTTCAAATAAGGTAGTCAATGTGTTTATGTATTTTATTAACCGCAGCTTGCAACCGGTAGTACCCCATAGCAGCAAGTACATAGCATTCACGATAGCCCGGAAATAATAAGTGAGAATGATAGCAGGTAAGCCGATACGATTTGCAATACTGGGGCTGGGGCACATAGGCACCCGCCATGCCGATATGGTTGCAGCAAATGCTGAAGCTGAATTGGTGGCGATTATTGATGAAAATGCTTCATTAGAGCCGACAGCCACTTTAAACTACAAGGTCCCTTTTTTCACTTCTTTACATCATTTCATAGGTTCAGACATATCCTCAGATACAATATGCATCGCCACGCCTAACGGCCTTCATGCTCAGCAGGCTATTGACAGCATGAACGCTGGTATGCATGTAGTCATTGAAAAGCCCATGGCGTTGACGACCGGGGAATGCGACGAAATACTGGCTTCTGCACAAACCAATAACAAACAGGTATTCTGTGTCATGCAGAACCGTTACTCGCACGCTATGCAGTGGCTGAAAAACCTGATGAACGATGGCAAGCTGGGCGATATTTATATGGTAGATGTGCATTGCTACTGGAACAGGGGAGGGAGTTACTATACAGGCAATACCTGGCACGGCACCGCCGAGCTGGACGGGGGTACTTTGTTTACTCAGTTCAGCCATTATATAGATTTACTGTATTGGCTGTTTGGCGATGTGCAGGATATATCCGCCCGGTTTGCCAACAACAACCATCGTGGTATGATAGATTTTGAAGACAGCGCTTCTGTTGGTTTCGGATTCATCAATGGCGGACTGGGCTCGCTTAGCTATTCCACCTCGGTATGGGACAAGAATATGGAAAGCACCATGGTAGTGATTGCCGAAAATGGCACCGTGAAGATTGGCGGCCAATACATGGATAAAATAGAATATTGCCATATTAAGGACTATGAATTAAAGGAAAGTATATCTTCGCCTGTTGAACAGGTAGCGGGGTATACTGGTGCAAAGGCCAACCACCATTTTGTGATACAAAATGCGGTAGATGTGTTGAATGGAAGGTCGGGAATAACAACTACTGCGCAGGAAGGCAAAAAGGTGGTGGACATTATAGAACGTATATACGCCCTAAAGAATTAAGATGCGGAAAATAGATTTTGCGCCGCCATATATTGACGAAGATGTGATTGCGGCTGTTACGGAAACCCTCAGAACCGGTTGGATAACCACCGGGCCCAGGGTGCGTGAACTGGAGGAACTTACTGCCCGTATGTTTGGCCTGGAGAGAACTGTGTGTACTAACTCATGGTCATCAGGCGCTGCTTTGGCATTCAAATGGCTGGGTATAGGCCCGGGCGATGAGGTGATTATTCCCGCATATACGTTCGCGGCTACTGGTTTGGGCGTTATACATACCGGCGCCACCCCCGTGATGGTAGATGTACGGGACGACTTCAACATAGACCCCGAAAAAATAAAACAAGCTATTACGCCGCGTACCAAAGCCATACTTTGTGTGGACATAGGCGGTTGGCCCTGTGATTATGATGCGATCATTCCGTTGGTTACTGCCGATGAAGTGTTGAAAAACTTTCAGCCTTCTAACGATATACAGAGGCAATTCGCCCGCCCTGTAATTATTGCTGATGCTGCCCATTCTATAGGCGCTATTTACAAAAGTAAGCCCGCCGTACAATATGCAGATATATCCGTTATATCTATGCATAGCGTGAAGAACGTGACAACTGCCGAAGGTGGCATCGTGTGCCTGAACTTGCCCCGGCAGTTCAGCAACGAAGAGGTGTACAAATGGATGAAGCTCAACTCCATGAACGGTCAGGACAGGGATGCTTTCGCTAAAAAGAAGACCGGAAGCTGGCGGTACGATATAGTTACAGACGGCATCAAGGCCAACCTGACCGATGTGTGTGCATCAATAGGCCTGGCGCAGCTCAAAAAATACCCCAACTTCATGTTACCGCAACGGAGGAGGGTGTACGACCATTATACTAATTTCTTTAAAGATAAAGACTGGGCTGTAATCCCTCCCGGCTATGGTACTGAAACTGCTTCATCGCACTACCTGTACCAGTTACGTATCAAAAATATTACGGAAGAACAACGCGATAATATTATAGAAAAGGTAATGGAATCGGGCGTCAGTGTCAACGTGCACTTTATTCCCTTACCTATGCTTACGGTGTACAAAGACAGGGGTTATCAACTTGAAGATTACCCTGCTACCTACAGGAATTTTGCCTGCGAAATATCATTACCTATTTATGTACAGCTTAGCGACGAGGATTGCGCCTATGTTGAGGAACAGGTAGAAAAAGCGTACATTGAGGTTGTTTCATGAAAAGGCTGCTCGATGTCCTGTTCTCCTTATCAGGATTGATATTATTAAGTCCGCTCATCATTTACAGTGCTATCCGTGTCAAAATGGATACAACAGGCAATGTATTTTACAAACAAAAACGTGTGGGCAAACACGGCAGGGAGTTTTACCTGTATAAGTTCCGCACCATGCATGCCAACTCCGACAAGGTGGATCTACTCACCTATGGAGGCGACGACCCACGTATCACCCCCTTCGGTTCTTTTCTCAGGAAATATAAATTAGATGAGTTGCCACAGCTATTCAATGTGTTGCGCGGAGACATGAGCATCGTGGGCCCACGTCCTGAGGTGAAACGATATACAGACCTCTACAACGAGGAGCAACGAAAAGTACTAAATGTAAAACCTGGTATAACGGACATCGCATCTATAACGTTCATAGACGAGAACAACCTGCTGGTAGCCCAGTCTGACCCTGAGAAGTATTATATAGAACATATTATGCCCGAAAAAATAAGGCTGAACCAGGCGTTTATTTCTTCTCCCTCCCTGCTCAATTATCTGCGCATCATCATACTAACTATAAAAAAAATAGCCACACGTTAAGTGCGGCTATCAGTATTATTATTCCCTGCGTTACTACTGGGACATTTTTTTATCCACATGGCTGTTAGTCTGATAAGCAGCGTTGTTGCTGACGTATTCAGGTACCAGGTCTTTTATTAATCCTACTGTTTCCAGTGTATAATGCTGTTTGGCGCTGGCTATCAGCTTATTTACTTTCTCCCGCACTACTTCAAAGTCATATTCCGCCACCTTGGCTATCATGATCTTATCGTGGTATGTAGGCATTACATTTTCTGAGTCATTCAGCAATTCTTCATACAGCTTCTCACCAGGACGCAGGCCTGTGTATTCTATTTTGATGTCCACGTCCGGCTCCTTCCCTGCCAGCTTGATGATACGGCGTGCCAGGTCGGCTATCTTCACCGGTTTACCCATATCAAACACAAATATCTCACTGCCCTGTCCCATCACACCGGCTTCAATTACCAGTTGGCAAGCTTCGGGGATAGTCATGAAGAACCGGGTAATTTCGGGGTGTGTTACTGTGATCGGCCCACCCTTATCCAATTGCTTCTTGAACCTGGGTATTACTGACCCGTTAGAGCCTAACACATTCCCAAAGCGGGTCGTCACGAATTTTGTGATCCTGTGCTTATCAGTGCTGTCGTGTTGCACTTTCACCAGGTCTTTATAGTAGCTCTGGGTAAATATTTCCGCTATACGTTTTGTAGCACCCATTATATTCGTCGGGTTCACAGCCTTGTCGGTAGATACCATAACGAACTTCTCCACCCCGTTGGCAACGGCCAACTCTGCCAGGTGTTTGGTTCCCTGTACATTATTCAGCACAGCTATTGAAGGGTTGTCTTCCATCAGGGGTACGTGCTTATACGCCGCGGCATGGAATACCACCTCGGGGTTATATATCTCAAACAGGTGTTCCATTCTTATCCTGTCGGTAATATCTCCTAGGTAGGTTTTAACAGTAGCGTGTTTGTAATTTTCCAGTATTTCCAGGTGCAGGTCGTGCATAGGCGTTTCAGCCTTATCGCACATTATTATCAGAGACGGCTTATAGTTAATTAGCTGCCTTACCAATTCGCTGCCTATAGAGCCGGCCGCACCGGTTACAAGTATCCTCTTGCCTTTTAGCTCAAAGTGTATCTTGTCATTATGAATCTTTATTATCTCACGCTCCAGCAGGTCTTCTATCTTTATATCCTTCAATTGCTGTGCGCCTAACTGGCCGTTCAGCCACTCCCTTATCGGTGGTACCTGCTGCACCTTCATGCCATACTTAAGGCCGGTATCTACCAGGTGTACCAGTTGTTCCTTAGTAATATTCCTGTTTGCGATGATCAACAATTCCACACCTTCTTCCTTCAAACGTTGGAAGCTATTGTCATCGGTGTTATAAATCGGAATATTCTCCATGAGCTTCCCGCTCTTACTCAACACATCATCTATAAAGGCTACTACCTGTATATTGCTGCTGGGGAAGTTATTGATCACCTTTTTGGTTTGCAGGCCGTATTCACCAGTATCAAACACAGCTGCCCGCACCTTTACCGTTTCGCTTTGCGTAGCCTTATAATAGTTGAAGGTATAACGCACCAATAATCGATAGGTGATGAGCATAAAGTTGGTGATGAAGAAGTTGATAACCACTACCGAGGTAGGAAACAGGTTCACGTCACCGGCAAAGAAGTTGACACCAAAGTTGATGGAAAAATAAAATATTGCAGCTATTGAGTTGACTATCAACAGCCTGAAAGTGTCTTCAATATTTGTGTAACGGATTATGCCCGCGTAACTCTTAAGGAGGTAAAACAAAATACCGTTTAGCAACAGAGATGCTATCAGTATAAATGAGATGTTATAATGTGCTACCTCTTCAAGATTGAAATTGAACCTTAATATAAAAGAAAAGAAAATGCAAAGTTGTATACAGGCCAAATCCAGCAGGAAGATAAACCAACGCGGCAGGATACGTATTTTATATTGCATAATTTTTGTTTAATGTTGTGATATCTGTTGCAGCAACAACTATTTACGTACAACTTCAAATATCATATAACCTGTTTCAGCCTCTCCCTGTTTCCGACACAAATTTAATGATTACTACATGTTTTTTTGCATCTTTTATTACTACTTGGCATTTTACAGTTAGCAACTATTGCAAATAAATGTAAATCAATAAGAAATACATTTTTCATTTAATAACACTTCGTAACATAATAATTTGATGATATAGAGAAAATACCGTGCCATCTTTTATAATTTTGTTAGCAATCGTTGCTTTTTTTAAGCACGGCAATTAATAACATATGGAGGAGCAATTAGTTGATTTTAGTTTACTCGAAGAATTATCCGGGGGCGACCCGAAATATAAGTACGAATTATTGGAGATTTTTCTCACCACTGTTGATGGCGGACTTGAAAACTTGCGAAGCCTGGTGGAAGAGGGACTGGACTATGATGCCATCTACAAGCAGGCACATGCACTGAAATCCAGCGCGGGCATAGTAAAAGTGAAAAATATGTACGACGGATTGTTGAAAATAGAAACTATGGGCAGAGATATAGCTGAAGCCCGTAGTACGGACGGTAAAAACGAAATTGCAGATATTACCAAACATATGATGGCTGCATACCTGCAAGCCCGCCCGCTGCTGATGGCAGAATATGAGAAGAATAAATCCGCGTCATGACTCTACTCTACGTGACAGATAGCAGTTGGATAGCACGGAATATGCTTACTTGTCCGTCTAAGAAAGTCTTTTATCTGGATTGTCCCGGTTGTGGTTTACAACGCTCTGTACTGGCATTAATGAATGGGGATGTGGCAGCCTCCTGGCATATGTATCCCCCTACCATATTTATTCTACTCACCCTTGCATTTCTTACACTGCATCTAACCTTCAAGTTCAGCCAGGGAGCGTTTATTTTAAAGATATTGTTTATTATTACAGTAGCCGTAATGGCCGTTAACTATATTTATAAAATTCTAAACCATCAACTGATATGACAGATTACACCCAACCACAACAGGATTTTAATCAGCCGCAAATAGCTTTGCCAAATGCTACGGCTGTGTTGATATTAGGTATTGTAGGAATAATAACCTGCTGTTGCTATGGCGGCGGCGCTATTCTAAGTATCATAGCACTGGTGCTGGCAGCCAAGGATATGAAACTGTACAGGGCCAACCCATATATGTACACCAAAGGTTCTTATAACAACCTGAATGCAGGACGTATTTGTGCGATTATAGC
>DATCSV010000179.1:0-10760 GCA_036568285.1 Flavipsychrobacter sp.
CCCACTACGCTTATTCCGCACCTGTTGCAGTCAAACGAACGTTCGATTGCTTTGGCAATGGGTTTTGCAAATACCAACCACTTGGCCAGCAGGTCTTCATCCACATCAAATAACTTGTCAACCTCAACTTTAGGTACTACAAGCACGTGTCCTTTTACTAAAGGGAAAATATCCAGGAAGGCGAAAAAATTATCATCCTCCGCTATCTTGTAAGATGGTATTTCCCCGCTTATAACTTTCGAAAAAATACTAGCCATAAACTATACGGTTATATCTTCAATTTTCAACTTAAGTGTACCGCCCGGCGTTGTTATTTCAGCTACATCACCTATGCTTTTGCCCAACAAGCCTTTGCCTATAGGAGATGTGACAGATATCTTCTTTTCCTTCAGGTCTGCTTCCTGCTCAGATACTATCTGGTAGTGCATACTTTTCTTAGTTGCCATGTTCAGCACAGAAACCTTGCACAATATAGACACCTTACTTATATCAAGATTTTTCGCATCAATCACCCTGGCAGTAGCTACAGCAGCTTCCAGCTTGGCTATTTTGGCCTCATGATACCCCTGCGCTTCTTTAGCGGCATCATATTCAGCATTTTCTTTCAAATCACCCTTTTCACGTGCTTCAGAGATAGCCCGGGCTATCTCGGCCCTGCCTGCAGTTTTGAGCTTGTTCAGCTCTTCTCTCATCTGGTCTAACGTTTCCTGCGTTACATAGTTTAATCCTGACATATTAATTATATTTTAGGATTTAGTAAAAAATGCAACGCCCCTGTGATTACAGAAGCGTTGCAAAAAGTAAAGTTACAAATTTTATTCCTTAGCGCATCATACGCAGTGTAAACGTGTGAATGCCATTGGCAGGACGACGTGTACTCCTGTAAGAGTAATCAAGCGCCAACTTTGGTCCTGTTTCTCCCATACTGAACTGAACAGTTGCGCCGGCGCAAAGTCCTGTATAAAAGGTGGTGCTCAAGGCCTGGTCGCCAATTTTATTCTCGTACCTGTAACCACCGCGCAGCATTATTGTTTCTTTAAATGCATACTCTACGGCACCGCCCAGGTAGTCGTTATTAAACGAGTTGGATGTAAAGTTAACCATTGGTGTCAGTCGGTGTTTAGGGCCAGACTGCTCTGTGCTTTGCTCCTCTTCAGCCGATACCCTGTTTTTATCCAGGTAGAAATCGTAGGCAAGGCCAATGTTCAGGTAGGTAGGCATCTCAAACTGCTCAGAAGGCACCTGCCTGTTGAGTGTGTAGGTTTCATCTTCAGGCGCTTCGCTGTTGATGGAGAAACCACTACCGCTGTATTTCATACCCGTTCCTATGTTGCGCAGGGTAATACCGAAATGGAAGTTGTCATCTACACCGGTTACATACTGGATGCCCGCTTCAAATACCATACCGCTGGCTTTAGCATCAGGTATCTGCTCATTCACAAAACTCACACCGGCACCTACGGAGATGTTTTCTGAAAATTCGTGCGCATACCCCACCATTACATTATAAAACTGTGGGTTGTATGTACCGATACCACCTTCCGGATTATTATAATCTGTGATGGTAATCTCCCCGAACGACATCGCCATGATGTTAGCACCGATAACGCCGGAACTACCTATGCGTTGAGCGAATCCCAGGTTATTGACACTTACGCCGGAACCGGCAAGATACCTGGAATGTGCCACGCCTACTTCGGTTTTGCCTACTCTTGACAAACCTGCAATGTTAGTTTTCATTGCATCCAACCCTCCAACGTACGCAGTATTCATTCCGAATACACCTGTGCTCTGCCCCCAGGGGTTAACCAGCAGTTGCGTAGCACCGGCCTGCCCGGAACGGTCTTTATTACCTGCAAATGTGGTAACAGACAACCCCAGAGAACATACCATCAAAGCCGCACCAGTATAAAACTTTCTCATAATTACAGTATAAAAATTTTATTCAAAACGTTGCGGAGAGCTACCCCCTCCGCAACGAAGTTATTTATTAATAGTTTGTAATATCTATCGGGCGCATAGCACCAAACCAACGTATCACCTTCTCACCTATACCTTCCGCATTTACATGTATCAGGTACATACCGCTGGCAATAGGCAGGCCTTTTGCGTTGCGTATATCCCAGTCGATGAAGGACAGGTTTGCATTATCCTTATCCAGCCTGCGTACCAACGTTCCATCCAGTGCGTATACACTGACAGTAGCACGCGCCGGCAGGTTAATGATCTTCACACGTGTATCATACCTGTTCAGCTCATAACCTGTATAGCCATAATAAGGATTAGGCACAGCATGTATCCTGTCCAGCAGGGCATCCTTATCAGCATTAGCGTTGTCGCTAAGTTTTGTCGGAGCTATGTCCTTCGTGCTGAAGTAATAGAGCGGGAAGCCATTATTCTTCAGAGCATTATTGTTGCTGATATTCGTGTTGTACTTAGCATAAGGCCGCGATATCTTGAAAGATATCCTCACGTCATTGGGTATTAATCCCTCGGACAGTGACGTTAGCTTGGCATCTGTCATATAATTCAATAACGGAACACCTACCCATGCCATCTTATTATACCTCGTTCTCCTGAATAATTCGCTGTTACTGGTAAGAAGATCCAGGAATACTTTACCTGAATCATACCTGGAGTTCTCTATATATATATAGTGCTTACCACCAAAAACAACCGCGATATTTCCACCCGTACCTTCCAGGATAGTAGAAGTTGGGTTCCATATCATATCATGACCATTATGGCCTTTCAGGTAAGAGTCTTCACCAAAGTATATATTCAGCCGCTCTCCTGTTTCCTGGTTGATAGCATAACCCGGGAACCAGGAATATCCTGTATCTCCTGGAATAGTTGAATATACCGGTCTGCCGCTGGCGTCTATATCCATGTTCCAGCTCTGGTGAGACCTTATATCAAATTTACTTGCGCCACCTTGGGCAAGTTCTTCCTGGTCATTCATCTCAAATACGATAGACCTTGTCCATTTAGATTTGTCTTTAGTTATCACGATATCTACGCTGGGCAGCGAAGACAGCGGCGGATTACTATTTTTCGCAGTCACACCGAAACCACAGCCGGTACGATCTTCATCTGAAGCTAGCGCCCACGGAGCCCATGTACCATAAGTTGTAGTATACCTCTCCAGCAGTTTCTCATAATACTGTCCTACAGAATCACCTTTTTTATCATTGTAGTCGCAAGCACTAAAGGTGTCTGACTTATTACCGGAACGTATCCAGTTTAAAGGTGACCTGTCTTCCTGGTCGCTAACACCTGCCAACCATGGGTTAGACGGGTCAGAGAATATGATATCATTACTTATGACACCATTCCTATTAATATGCGGGCTATCGCCGGGGGCCGGAGCCTGTGCTATTGTTACCGAAAATCCGTAGTCTTCAATAATCTGTTCATTTTTCCTTTCCAGGCTACGTTCGCTAAAAATTGTATCGCCGGTAACAGTATTCAAAAGAAACCAATATGAATTGTTTGCATTCATGACAGTTGCATTTGAATCAGATGGAACCAAATACAGTTCAAAATCGTACGGCTTCAACGCCACCGGATCAATTACCTTGACATCAACCGGACCGTTACCCGCCTTATACGTCGGATAGATCGACTGGTGCAACAATCCTCCTGTAGTCTGCACACCAAATAGTGCCTCAGTCTCCGAAGAGTCGCTCATACTTAGTGGATTTCCACCATTACCACGGCCTTCAATACGCTTTATCACTACACCATCACCGTAGTCAGCATTCAGTACAGTACCCATATCGCCATTGGCGGGGTTAGGCGTAGCTGTAACTACTGTTATAGGGGTACCACCTGCTCCCTTCGAACTTTCCAGGTAGGCAACATCCTGCGTCGAATCCGGCCTTTCAGAGTCGAATGGCGCAAAATTATTGTGCGCGTAAGCTACCGCTACGAAATAGTAGTTCTTATAGTTAACCAGTCGCTTGTCCTCACCTGCTGCAAAGGCATCTTGCGTAATCTCGAAGCTATGCCTGATACCACTGTCAGCACCTTCCACCTTAATTATTGGTACATACGTTGAGTCACTTACTTCCGTATTCTTATCGTAGTTGATGATACGGGTTACACCATTGCGTATGTCTGACTTGAATACCTCAATAGCCACCTCTTCATCAACAGTTCCATCACCTTTAAATATATCAGCCGGTGTTACATACCTGCTCTTCAGCTGAAATACCCTGTAACCTTCAAACTTGTACAACGAGTCATCACTCTTAACATAGTTAGCTGCCTTAGGAGACGCCACACGATATTTTGCCTCGCTCAGGTCATAACCATATCGCTCCTGGTAGTTATTACTAATAGGATCGTTGGTCAGGTACATGATCAGTTTCCTGTCCAGCGGACGCACCACCATACGAGGGGCCTCTGGGCCTTCTATAGTCTGGAAGTTGTTGTCAAACAACGACTGCGCCAGGTCATCCGCTACCCTTATCTTCCTGAAAGATGTATTAGGACATCCTCCTGCATCTGATACCCAAACTGCACCGATAGTGATGTCGTTAACAACACCGGGCTGCAGCCTGAACGCCCCCGCAGAGTGCACGAAACGCCTGTCACCCACAGGATTGCCGCAGGTACACTCCGACCATTCTGAACGGACACCGGGATCACCATAGAATACGAACGGCGTGGGCGGACCTTCACCATACGCTCTCGAAGGTGTATTCGGACCTTTAAAGTCGTTACTAAACCTTTGGCCGTTCCTGATGGAACCACTCATGTAATTGTATATCTCAATACCGTTGTTGGGATTACCCACCACCGAGTTGTCATTGTTATAATAGGTAAATGCCGTCATACCCAAAGTATCCACTACCACCTGGCCGCCTATTTCACGTGTCCTTATAGGGCCTCTGAAGAAGTCTACACCCACCATAGGTATCCTGTCGCCATAGCTGTTTACCTGGCCTGTACCATCGCGGCTGGTGCCGTTGTACAATATACCTAAGCCCCTGTTGGTATCGCAACCAATATAGTCATCGTTGTAATAACCAAGGTCGGCATCCGTCCATGTAGAAATATATGTACTATCTAAACTAAGACCGCCACGGTTAATCACCCTGTAATTGTAAAAGGTAGCGTCGTTTAACGCGTCTTTGGTGGTAAACGCGAAAGCGCTTGCCTGAACTTCAATACCAATACCTTCTGTATTCGATTGTTGCTTCACGTTACCCTTATCATTAAACACCCACCATATAAATTGGTCACCGGGAAGATCCTCGTTAGGACGCGCCGGATCACCGGGATAATCACCTGCCGCAGTGTTGTAGATACCATCGTTATCCACATCTATAAACGGAGCATAATCAATACCTGTATGCAGCGTCAACGGGCTTTGATTTCGCCCTACCGCATTTACGTTGCCCTTAGCGGGCCACTGAACAATTGCCTCGAATTCAGCATCACCTTCAGCAGACGCCTTGTCTCCCAAAAGCTTAAATTTATTGATAGTTTCCCTGTTAACCTTCCAGAAACGGTCCCATTCTGAACACTCCGCTTCAGAAATTTCTGCCGATACCGGATCCAGCGGACCAGGCCAATAGTCATTACCTGTCTGGCGATATGTTTGCGCCGCTACCTTCAATTGGTTTTGCTCATCCCGGCCACCTATCCATACTGAGCCGGCAAACAATGAATTCTTACGCGAGCCTTTGGGTATCTCGTACCTGGCTTCCGATGTACCGTTATCCCACCACATATCACCACCTGTCATCAGCCTCGCCCTTACGTTGTTGATGTCCAGGTCTATGGCTGCCTCGGCAGGCCTGCACGAAGCGGTAGTTTTTAACTGCCCTCTCCTCTCGCCGGCTGTCCTTTTCACCGCGTTCACATCGGGGCGGGCAAGGGTTTGCAGCGATGCCATCAGACCGCATGCCAACAACACCGTCACTATTCCAATCTTATTATATTTCATCGGTATCATAACTTTATTAAGTTAAAATATTTTTATTTAAAAATTCAGGTTAAGGCCCAGGTTGATCCTTCTAGGCAGGTTGATCCTTTGACCACCTATACCTATCAGGTTGGCTGAATACAAATCTATATATGACTGCCTGTTATACTGGTTGTTAGCTGTCTGGATACCTTGTGGGTGTGACAGGTAACCATCATCGTCTGGCCTACCGGTAAAACCATCAACAGCCAGCACGTCGCGTGTATTCAGCAGGTTGTTGATCAATACGTAAACATTCACGTATACCTCTCTCCTGGTACGGGTCACGTCTCCGTCCTTCTTACCGAAGTTCAGGCGGAAATCTTTATCTACCCTCAGGTCTATCCAATAGTGCCAGGGCAGTCGTGCGCCGTTCACCTGCCCGTCTACTGTGTTGGCTACGTTACGTGGCTGTGTATATCTTGTATAAGGCTCACCGCTCCTTGTTCTGAATATAAAGTTAGCACCTGCATTCTCCAGTATATGCTTATTGGCTACTACGGGGCCCTTACCCTTGCCATACCTGTAGTCGAGTGTGGTTACTATATTGTGCCTTACATCATTATCCAGTGGGAATACGGTACGTATGTTGGGCAAGCCCGCACTAATAAAGCTGGACAGCAAGCCCGGTGCGTTAGGATTGTTCACATTCGCAACAGCTGAACTGGAGTTGGAACCGGTACCATTGGCGAATTGTAAGGTATACGCTATATCCAACCTCAGGTTGCGGATGCGGCGCATATCGTAACGCAGTAACATACCTTTAGTAGTAGAGAAGTCACGGTTACCATAAGTCAGGTAGGTAGTAGGCCATGCGTACAGGTACGGGCGCACCTGTATCATATCCTTACGCTCCTTATAAAAACCGCTGATGGTCAATGCACTATTTTCACTCAGCTTTTGTTTAAAACCCACTTCATAATCAAACATCTTTTCAGGTTTTAAATCGGGATTGTTAATCAGGCCTCCCTGGTTAGCAGTCAGCGAATAGTAGGTAAACGGAGATGTAAACACATTTGACTTAGGCCTCTGCACCACCACATCGTAGTGAGCATAGAACATAGAATTGTCTGATATAGGAAAGTTGAACAAGATGCGCGGCATCACATTGATCTGCGGCTTGTAGTCTGTAAATGACGAATTCGGGTCGAACGTGCTATCCGTAATGCGCGTCTCAGGATTTACCAGGTAAGGCTGTGGGTCACGGCCACCGCTATACTGCCTTAAGGCTGTAGGGTCGTCTATCTGCCTTCCATATGGATCATACCAATCATCACCATTCCTGTAGCCGATCACACTCGGTGTAGGCGACTCGTTATTATTTACATATACAATATAATCATCGCCTATATTACCCGGAGTACCACCACCGTCAGTAAAATTGTTTTTCACCCTCGGATTACCAAAATCATCTTTGAGATTCCTGGCATCAGATACACTGTTAACATCGTAGAGAGAATATGGGTCTTTCAACACTTTAGTATTAGCGTCAAAACGCTCTACCCTCAATCCTACGTTAAAGAATATGTCTTTGAAGCGGAATTTGTCCAGTACGTAACCGGCAATATAGTTGGGCCTGTAAGCGCCAATGTCACGGGTGTAATTACCGTTCTCATCCTTCTTAGTGAAGAAATCATTGAAGTTAACCTGGCCACGTTGGCGGTTGCCTTTATAGTCGTAACCATAATAATTCACAAACGCGTTACCACCTACGTTCAACAACTCATCGGCCGAGAACATATCAACCGAAAATGTAGATGGGTCAAGTTCATCAATAGCTATATATTCAGTAGCGCTTTTACCCAATTTCGCACGCAGGTTTTTATCAAAATTAGATTGGTCACCAACAACAGTTCGGTTATATCCTATCGTATCGAATGGAGAGAAGCTGACGCCGGAGGCACTTAGCTCTGCTGCTGTATATCTCTGCCCATCAACTATAAAATAAGGATTGTTCATATCCAGGCCGATATGCGTATTAGTCAGCTGGCGCATGTACTGCCATATACCTCCGTTGATATTAGCGGGAGCAATAACATACCCACTTTCTGTACGCTGCTGATAATACAATCCAAATTCTATGGAGTGCCTGGTTTTACGCGGTTGAAGATCAAACGATGCATCTATCGAAACCGCGTACTGCTGCACACCTGCCTGTAAATATTGTGTCTGGCTTTGGCCCGTAGTAGTATACAGCCCGTATATGGTCTGTGGCATTTGACCATTTATAAGCGCATTCCTGGCCCTGATAGTTTGTTCGTCACCAGGCGATGAACCATCCAGTTCCCTGAAATACTGGCTGGTATAATTAGCGAGCAGCGGATTAACTTCAGACCGCTCATAAGTGGTCTGTATGGCAGCATGGTCAACAATCAAACGTGTACCATATTTCTGTGTGGCACTATCAATACTGGGAGCGTAAAAATCCTGGTATTCAGTAAAAAACTTGCCCACATATCCATAATTAAATATATTATCTTTATGCTTCGCATCTTCTCTTCTCCTAAATTCAGTTTGATAATCTACCTGCAATGTATAGAAAGCGTTAGATATCACCTGCTTTTGCACCTCTTCGCCTTCAGCAGCTTGTTGCTGCGTATTACTATTGCGGAACCTTTGGGTCAGTCGTAAAAAACCTCTGCCGGTATAATTCTGCTCTTCAGGTATTTCATCGGGCGAAAATAATGACCATGCACGGCTATATAATTGATTTTTACTGTAGTTAAACGTACCACCTGCGCTTAGATTCAGGTTATCCGCTAATTGAAAGTCTAACCTGCCTGTTACACGGCCTTCCAGTACTTCTGCATTAGGTCTTTGCTTTGTAATGTATAAGTCATTGGCGGTTACAGTCTCAGCCCTGTTCCTAAAGACAGGCACGCCTGACTGGTTGGGAACAGCTATCAAAGGGTTTTGCCTTATTTCTTCCAGTTTTTCATCTTTCACCTGGTATACGCCATGGTACTCAGGAGACCTGTCTTTGTCGTACCATACATCACCTGCCAGGAAGAACCCTACAACCGGCTTTTTATTAACACTATCAATTCGTTTTTTCACCAAAGGGCCTGACAAAGTGAAGTTAGCCAGGTTGTGGCCATATCCGTCAACTGACTTCTCCAGCAGTAGGCTACCGCGCAACTTGTCAGAAACACCTTTGGTAGTGATGTTTACCACACCACCTATTGCATCACCATAGTTGGCGGGCAAGCCCGAAGTAATTACCTGTATCTGGTCAATAGCATTCTGCGATACGTTGATACCACGGCTACCATATACCTGCACACCATCTATTATATATAATGTACCCTCTGTACGGGCACCTGCGATGCTTACAGCACCACCATCTACTGCAGAATAAGCACCCGCAGCGGTAGATACCATACTGGTAGTATTACGGGTAGCCATCTGCTCTATCTCTTCAGACGTCTTTACCGTTGTACTACCACCCTGGTATTTATCTATCAGGGGCACCTTATACTCAGTGATTACCACCTCTTCTAGTTGGGTAGCATCGCTAGGCTGCAATTTCACATTCACCTCTGTGTTTTGCCCCGGCTGTACCAGTACGCCTGTTGTCAGGCTTTCTTTCTGGGCAATATAATTCACCCGCACGTCATAACGTCCGGGCTCTAAAGGCTTTATCACATAGTTACCATCAAAGTCAGTAACAGTACCGCCTTTTGCTATACCACCACTGGACACCTGCACCTGTGCATTGATAACGGGGTCGCCATTCGCATCCACCACTGTACCTAGTATGGCGCCGCTGGTACCCTGGGCCAGTGCCTGCCCCGCGAACCCCATAATAACCACCACTATCAGAAAGCGTAGTAAACTTGTCATATCCTGCATTAAATATTTATTAACCAAATGAACGGTAAAGATAGAAATCTTTGTTAAAAGTAAAACGCCGATTATTAATTTTTGTCAGTCTAATGTTTGTTTTCATTATATTAAGGCTCAAGACAATACATCTTACTGCTTTGTGACAATTTTATTCAACAATGCCTTGCTCATTTTATACAGTGCTTCTACGCTATAGCCGGCTATATGAGGTGTAATAATAACATTGGGCATCGGCGAAATTTTATCGAGGAAACTGCGCATTTCAATACTCATGGCAGAGATTGGCTCTTCCTCCCACACATCCATACAGGCGCCGGCTATCTTCCCGCTCAACAGCCCGTCGTATAAGGTATTCGTGTCCACTACTCCGCCGCGGGAGGTATTGATCAACACGAATGGTTTCCGCATTTTTTCCAAAAAAGCCTGGTTGAAATAGTGGCGGGTATCCGGTTGTAACGGCACATGAAAACTTACTATATCTGCCTCTTCAAAGATGCGGTCGAGGCTCCTGCACTCTTCCATATATTTCGGCACACCCCCCTGAACGTACTTGTCGTAGGCTAATACCTGCACGTCAAAACCATACAGCTTACGGGCAAATGAGCTACCCGTATGTCCGAAACCTATGATGCCCACAGTTTTGCCCTCCAGCTCTACCCCCCTGTTCTCGTCCCTCAGCCACTGGCCTTCCTTTACTTCGGCATTGCTCTTTACTATCCTCTTATTCAGGCTCAACAACATGCCCAGGGCATGTTCTGCCACAGCGTTGCAGTTGCCTTCCGGGCTGCTGTAGCAGGCTATTCCACGCTCCCCGGCATAGGGCAGGTCTATTACCTCCATACCGCTGCCCATACGTCCTACCCATTGCAGCAGGGGGGCGGCGTCCATCAGCTCCCTGTTTACCTGCAGCCGGGTAGAAGTAATGATACCCGTACAGTCC
>DATCSV010000180.1:0-5734 GCA_036568285.1 Flavipsychrobacter sp.
TTTATACGTTCATCATCTATTTCGCCCTTAGTCCCTATTGCAATATTTTCTTTAACTGTGAGAAAATGTTTCTCATAATCCTGAAAAAGAAATATGCTGTTCTGTCTGAATTTTTCCTCTGCGATATCAGATATTGCAACGTTACCTATCTGAATAGAACCTGATTGCACATGGTACAGTTTGGATAAAAGCTTAACCAACGTAGACTTTCCTGATCCGTTCTCTCCGACAATGGCAATAATATTCCCTGGTTTACAGTCTATATTGATGCCTTGTAGCACTACACGTTCCGTCAATGGATAGGTGAATGAAATATCCCTGACACTAAGGCCGGTACCGACTACAGGAAAGTCAAGTTGCCTGCCTTTTGAACTGCTTAGTTCGATATCTAAAAACGCGAACAGATCTTTTAAGAAGTCTTTTTGTTGTAATGCCTGTACTACTGATTGTAAAAAGTTCCTGGACGTGGTTTGCATCCTTTGGAAGCCTTGTATATATATCACGAAAGTGCCGATAGTTATTGCACCGGCAAATGTGGATCTTGCCAACATCACAAATAGCCCTATCATCACAATTATCTCCAGTGTTTCTGCCAGTAAACTAAAATTAGCCAGCTTGGCATTCAGTTTTCGCTTTTCATCAAAAATATATGCACGAATACGTCTGAACTTTTCTATAAATTGACTGCTGAAACCTAGTACTCTCACCTCCTTCGCAAAACTGGTCCCGGTCAGACTGTTATGAATATAGTTGGACTCCCTGATCCAGGGCACTAACCTGCGCTCTTGTTGTACAATTGAATGGCCGAATCGCCATTTGATAAAAGCCAGTGGCAGAGACAGCAAAATGAACCACAAGGCAAAAAGCGACTTGAGGGTAAAAAAGAAGATTATCAGAAACAGTAAAGATGTACTGTTCAGCAGCACCGAATTAAATATTGCTAACAAACCCGGAGCCCTTTGCATAGACTGCTGTTGAGCCAAATGCAACGTGTCATGATACGCAGGCTGCTCGTAGTACTCATAGTCTATATCTGTGGCTTTTCTCAATACTATCCCGGACAAGTAATCTGTGAGTTTCTGTCCGAAAATGGTGTTTACATATGTGTGGTACTGCCCAATAATTGCAAGGAAGAACTGGATGACACCAAATATTATTAACGGGGTATAAAAAGATTCAGGGCTATTGCTTTCATTTGATGTAAGAGCTTCTATTAACTCCTTGATATAATACAATGAAAACACAGGTAGTACGGCCTGTATAAGTTGTAGTACAATACTCAAAACAGCAAGGCGCTTGTCAGCCATCCATATCAATAACCAGATACGTTTAATATCTTTTATGAAGAATGATATGCGGTTGGCTATACTCAATTGTTTTTCATTTTAAACAACAATAACGGCTGCAACAGTATTATTTGTTTCTATATCTATTAGTATACCTCTGCCACTTTTCTGCAGATGGCAGTAACTATCAAAAACAACGTGGCTTTGAGTCTTTAATTTAATTCTCGCAAATTCATTAACTGAAACATTATCCGCAGTTGTGAC
Source organism: Flavipsychrobacter sp. (assembly GCA_036568285.1). Lineage (GTDB taxonomy): Bacteria > Bacteroidota > Bacteroidia > Chitinophagales > Chitinophagaceae > UBA5543. The sequence continues at coordinate 1,551 of DATCSV010000180.1, forward strand.
ATATCCCAGGTCAGCTATAGTCCGTTTGTGTATAATCCCTGACACATTACAAGGTATTCCCGGCGAATTCAGCCTCAACAGGTATTGCGAACCTTTCTTCAGTTCCGTCTCTGCTTCCAGCCAACAAATATCAACTTCAAACTCATCTCTCACCATTGGCTGGTCACCGGTTGCACCGAGGATATCGCCACTTTCTAAAGTAACACTCTTATCTAAAAAAAGGCATACATTCTCTCCGGCTTTTGCACTTTTTACACTTTCATTGTCAACCAGGAGTGTATCGATCTCCACTTCTTTGTTTATCAGGTAGTGGCTCAAGACATCTGCCTTACTTAGCACACCCGACAACACCTTGGCAAAGCACAATTGTTTATCATCGGCCTGGATAATATATTGTATATATACTCTTACAGGCAGGTCGTAATCTGGATTATTTATCTCATAGCCATTCAAACATTCCAGAAGAGAGGGACCATTGTACCAATTGAGGTGCGTTGCCCTCTGCAAAACATTATCACCTTTCAATGCACTTATGGGTATAAAATCAATGTCTGCAATACCCAGCTCAGTGGCCAGCATTTTAACTTCATCGCTTATGTCGTTAAATACGGACTCTTTATATTCTACCAGGTCCATTTTGTTAATAGCTACTAAAACATGCCTGAGTTTCAGAAAAGACGCTACCATTAAGTGCATCCTGGTTTGGCTGGTAACACCGTTCTGTGCGTCTATTAACACAATTATCAAATCTGCATTTGATGCCCCTGTAACTAAGTTTTTTGTGTATTGAAAATGGCCCGGAGCGTCTGCAATGATAAACTTCCTGTTATCTGTATTAAAATACTTGTAACCAATATCTATTGTAATGCCGCCTTCCCGCTCAGAACGCAATCCGTCTGTTATGTGTGCCAGGTTTATACTCTCTTCACCAATCTTTATCGAATGGACAATATCCTCTTTAATACTTCCGGTATCATGCAAAAGCTTGCCGGTTAGCGTGCTCTTGCCGTCATCAACACTACCTGCTGTTATAAATCTTAACAGATCCATACTTATGTTTAAAAATAGCCATTTAGTTTACGGTCCTCCATTGCTGCATCAGAAAACCGGTCGTCCATTCTTGTTTCTCCGCGCTCACTTGTCTTAGATGCTGCTATTTCTGCAATAACCTCTTCAATGTTTTTCGCAGCCGACCTTACAGCAGCCGTACAGGTCATATCTCCGACAGTTCTGTACCGTACACTAGCTGTCACGATTTCATCGTTTTCCTCTGCCCGAACATATTCGGATGTGGCGATTAATTTATCCTTATAAACAAGGCATTCACGTTCATGAGCGTAGTACAGGGCCGGTAACTCAATTTGCTCCTCTTTTATATAATTCCACACATCAAGTTCTGTCCAATTACTTATGGGAAATACACGCACATTCTGCCCTGGTTTGATTCTGCCATTATAAATGTCCCACAATTCGGGGCGTTGGTTATACGGTTGCCATTTACCATCTTCATTTCTGAAAGAAAAAATGCGCTCTTTGGCCCTGGCCTTTTCCTCATCTCTTCTGCCCCCCCCGATACAGGCATCTATTTCTAGTTCTTTTATCGCATCAGTCAGCGTTATCGACTGTAGCCCATTCCGACTTGGTAGTTTTTCCCGGGGTTCCTCAATTCTTTTTTCCCGTATAGTATCTTCTACTTTTCTTACGGTCAATTCCAGGCCCTCGCGGCGTGCAAGATTGTCCCTGAATTCAAGTACCTCAGGGAAATTATGTCCTGTATCAATGTGAAGCACTTTAAACGGAACTTTGGCGGGAGAAAATGCCTTTTTGGCAAGATGTAACAATATAGTAGAGTCTTTGCCTCCGGAAAATAAAATTACAGGATTTGTAAACTGTGCAATAGTTTCTCTGAATATATATATAGCCTCAGCTTCAAGTGCCTTTAGATATTCCATTGCATTGGTTTAACGTTCAAACTGCTTTTTATTAAACTCCACCTTTGAATCATATAAAAATTGTTGCTTCATTTTACCTATGTCAGCACTTTCGGGAGTATAATTGAATTGGCTACAAATATGCGCAATATTCTCTGGTTTCAGTTCTTTGTTGCTTACCTGTTTTATACATGCCCTATCCGCCTCTTTTTTAAAGCCGGTCACTATTTCCTCGAGGTTATTACCCGGCAGCCCATATACATTCTTTATTTCCAAAAAGTTGCTTTCGTCCATCCATGCGGCCGGCTTTTTTTGGAAAGAAGCAACAACTTCATAAGTATCACGTGTAATAAATATCGCGGGCACTTCAGGAAATACGGTTTGGATAAACCTTGAGAAATGGATATTATAAGAACTGAACTTAACAAAACATCGTTGATGTGTGTTGAGCCGTTTTCTTGCTAATGATAATAATAGATTCTTGTAAATGGTCCTGTTTTCAAGTGTTGACTCAAAACCAACAGACCCGCCATTGGCAAACAGGCTAAATATCATATTCAGCGGTTGGGCTTCGCTGATAATATGATTATCTCTGCTACAGGCTAATACTTTCGTCAGCAAAGTAGACCCGCACCTGCCGGTATGAAAAATAAATCCAGATAATGGTAAACTTTCTTCCGCGAATCTGTCGTCTTTTAATATACCTATATCGGTACTGAATGTTGTGGCAGCCTCCTTACGCAACATTTTAAGGTTATTGAGCGACTTATGAAAGAAGCCTTCATAAAAATGATAAGTACTTACATCCTGCCATATTACCACGCCATCTCTTAGCGACACTGGTATGAGACCAGGATACTGCTGCCACACGGCAAAGAAAGATGATATTTTAAGATGTTGAATCATTATAGCTATCTCACCAGGAATAATAAATCTGTAGTGAATACTGTGTAAACCGGGATTATGTATTTAAGATAGTTGATACGCATAGTAATTAGTATCACCAGGTGAAAGGACAGCGCCAGCAATATATAAAAAATGGTGAGCCAAGGGACAAATATGATTACAAAGAAAGTCAATTCAAACAGCAAAGTAACGGTGCTGAACAGGGCACATAAACTCTTTTTTTTTGCCAATAGCAGCGCAGGTTTGCTATCGCTCCACAAGTAATTACTCATCAGGCTGGACTGTAATGCAGAGCCGTCAGCCCATTTCCATCCCGCATTTTTAAGCTTTTGAATTCCTGCTGAAAAATAAACCTGTGCGAGGCCCAGCTTTACTAATATCAACTCCCATTCTGTGGCAGATGCATCAAGTGGCTTACCCGTATTAGGAGAAACCAGCAAAATAAGTAAGACAAAGGGTACAAGGTTTGTTTTGCGTTGTATATAAGAAAGGCCGACGATTGGATTGAAATAAAAAAAATAACTAGCAAGCGCTATTGCAATAAACACCTTAGGGTATTGGCCTATAACGACCATAAAGAGGCTTAAAGTAAAGGCTACACCCAAAACAATAAATTGAATTTCTGTAGGACGGGGGATTTTAAATTTTCTGAACAGTTTAATCGGTTTGCCATAAATGGCCTCCGGGTCTGAGCGGAAAAATGCTAATTGATCTTTGAAATTAAGTAGTACGATTATAGCCAACACCCCGCAAAACAACTTTGCAAAGGCAGCAATATGGTTTGGGGCAGAAAATTGAAATATGTTACTTAATGCTTCCGCCATTCAGTTGAGGTAATGGTATAGTGTCTATTGTTTTTTCGCTGATCTTAAACGTATCAGCTACTGTTCTTTCAATAATATGTATTGCAGTATAATTACTTTCAGGCTGTTCGCGCGCTACCTGTTTCATCACTGCCTTTAACAACTTATCTCGCTCAACATTAATAAATACAGACAATTTCTTCCCTTCCATATTCAGCCCGTATATCTTTTGCAACTTACGGCCTGTAAATTCAGGGTAACGAACAAAAGTTGACTGCCACCATTTGATGTCGCCGTCTTTATCCTCTAGCGCCACCCGCCATATTTTCACATCCTTCAGGTTCTGCTTTATTGAGAACATGGGATAATGGGAAAAAGGCCAAAAATCTTTACCTGCAATAGTAACACCTGCTAAAACCAGGCAAATAGCTATAAAGAAGATATAGTAGGCCATTACTGTACCAAAGATATAATTATTAAAGTGAGACAAAGGTGAAAAAATAACATTATCATTGTGCCATAATACACAGGCGATGATCCAGAT
>DATCSV010000181.1:0-6558 GCA_036568285.1 Flavipsychrobacter sp.
CCAATATAGTCCCGCTTCAGGCCGTGTCCTTCTGCTATGGCACCAATTTGCGTGAGGGTTATGGGCGGGAATACCCACTTGCAGATAAGCAGGTATAGTAAGCTTGCCCCAAACAAATAAAGAATAAAGCGGAATACTTTCTTGAAAGCGTTTTTCAATCGCAGATTTTTATACGGTCCGAAATTACAATAACAGCGGCCTAACCCGCAATGTTTCTTTGTAATAAAAAAAGGAAAAGTCTAATTTCAGCAAAACATCCCGGGCGATGACGGTAAAAAAACAAGCCGCATTAGGATTCATATTTATTACTCTGCTGGTAGACTGTATAGGGCTGGGCATAATCATCCCTATAATGCCCGGGCTGATACAAGACCTGGAAGGCGGCGACCTGAGCCAGGCTTCCATATATGGAGGGTTGCTCACATTTGCTTACGCAGTATTCCAATTCCTGTTTGCGCCTGTAGTAGGCGGGCTGAGCGACAAGTATGGCCGCAGGCCGGTGTTACTGGCGTCATTATTAGGCCTGGGTATTGACTATATTTTCCTTGCGTTTGCGCCCAGTATCGCATGGCTGTTCGTAGGGCGCATCATAGCCGGTATATTCGGTGCCAGTTTCACCACTGTCATGGCTTACATAGCTGATATCAGCACGCCCGAAAAGCGCGCGCAGAACTTCGGGCTGGTGGGTGTTGCCTTTGGGCTTGGTTTCATCATAGGGCCGGTCATTGGCGGCGTATTCAGCGAGTGGGGCATTCGTGTTCCCTTTATGGTAGCTGCGGGCTTATCCTTGCTCAACTGGCTGTACGGGTATTTCATCCTGCCTGAATCGTTATCTCTTGCCAACAGGAGGAAATTTGAGTGGAAGCGCGCCAATCCCATAGGGGCCATAAAGCATGTAAGAAAGTACCCCGCCATACTCAGCCTTGTGTTTGCCATACTGCTGGTGTATATAGCAGCCCACGCAGCACAGTCTACCTGGACCTATTATACAATGGAGAAATTCCATTGGGATGAAAAGACCGTTGGTTATTCGCTGGGGCTGGTAGGTGTCTTGCTGGCACTGGTGCAGGGCGGACTGATAAGAATAGTAATACCTAAGATAGGGCCGAAAAACTCTGTGTACGCAGGGTTGCTGCTCTACACTACCGGTTTCGTCCTGTTCGCGTTTGCTACCAAAAGCTGGATGATGTTCGCCTTTTGTATTCCTTATTGCATGGGTGGTATTACCGGTCCGGCTATACAGGGTATCCTTTCCACCAAAGTACCTGCCAACGAGCAGGGCGAATTGCAGGGCATTATGGCAAGCATGATGAGTATATCATCCATCCTGGGGCCGTTGCTTATGACCAACCTGTTTTCTGCATTTACCGGCAGTAATGCACCGGCCTACTTTCCGGGCGCACCTTTTTTAGCCGGCGCCGTGCTCACGCTCATCAGCCTGGCGCTGTGCATACGTTCACTCATGAAGTATCATACGCCGGCAAGACAGCCTAAAACAGAAGAAGAGGTATTAATGGAAACTATAGAAACTCCGGGAACTTAATTACCGTCGCCGAAATAGAAATGCTCCTTGTACAATGCCGAAACATGGTCGTACAGTTTCGCAAGCGTTTCATGGCCGGTTATGTCGTTGTGTTGCTTTTCTTTACCACGCACTACCAATACAGCCTTTGCAGGTTCATTCTTGTCCAGTTGATAGTTGCCCGTTTTATTATCATATTGCTTTACGAACACTTTCACCGAATCCCCTTTGGACACTTTGCCATTGATGGTAATAAAATCATTAAGGAAGACAAACATACCGTCTTCTTTGATGGGTGATATCTTCAACTCCCCTATTGTACTCTTTATCATTTTCCACGGAAAATTAGGACGTAATAATAGCAAATTCCCGCTGATTAATCAAGTTAAGGATTGGCCGGGGCTGGTATAATAAAAGCACACAGCCTGTGGCCATGTGCTTTTATTTGTTTAGCTGCCCGGATATCAGGGCTTCAGGGGCACGTTCTCAAAATTGCCTTCTGTTACCTGGTAAGTTGCAGAACCGTCGCTGGCGGTAACTGTAAACTTGCCGGAGATGGTATTGTTTGTATTATCGATGCCGGTTATCTCAACCGTGCCGGATTGTCCAACAACATTTTTTGTTCCCATATAATACTGGAAGGCTGCATCATTAGCAGCATAAGGGCTGCTACTCTTTATATTGTAGGTTCCGGTTGCTGTAGCATATACATCCATCTCTATATTGCGTGAGCCGTCTGTATTCTGCCAATAAATACGGTATCTTTCAGGATTAGAACCAACAGCAGGTATCTTCCTCCATTCTGCAGTATAAGTTTCCTGGGTGCCATCCAGCTTAAAGCACAGGTTGCCGCCGCTGCATACAGTTGTGGGGTTATTATTGTTATTGTTGTTATTATTGCCGGGGGTGGTAGTATCTTTTTTGCAGGCCACCACTGTAAATAAACCTAAAACGGCTATTACTGTTGTTAGTATTAGTAGTTGTCTTTTCATAAATAAGCATTTAATTATTTTTTGCTAAATTATAATCCGTACTGCATTTAGAACATACCCCAAATTGGGTATGCCCACTAAGTGTTAACAGGTATAAAAGAATAAGAACATGGAAAATGTAAGTCATATAGAATTAGGAAATTTATCGGTTGAGGATTACCAGGAGTTAATAGTGGCCATGAAAGCCGCCTACCCCGATTGGAACAGCTACTGGTCATTGCCGGTGATAGAAAACCTGATCAAGCGCTTCCCCGAAGGGCAGATAGTAGTGCGTGCCGATGGTAAGGTAGTTGGTTGCGCACTGTCTATCATTGTTCAATACGATAAGTTTGGAGATGCCCACAACTACAAGGTCATAACCGGCAACTATACGTTTAACACCCACGACGACAACGGTGACGTACTATACGGTATCGAGGTATTCATCCATCCTGACTACCGGGGGCTAAGGCTGGGGCGGCGGCTCTACGATGCCCGTAAGGAACTATGCGAGGAACTGAACCTGAGAGCGATAGTGTTTGGCGGGCGGATACCCCACTATCACACTTACGCAGCCGAGATGTCGCCCAAAGAGTATATACAGAAGGTGCGCCAGAAAGAGATCTACGACCCGGTGTTGAGTTTTCAACTGGCTAATGATTTCCACGTTAAGAAAGTCATTAAGAATTATATGCCGGGTGATGAGCAGAGCATGGAATTTGGCACCCTGCTGCAGTGGGACAATGTGTACTACTCCCCGCCGGAGACAGGTCAGTTCTCAGGGAAGACTTACGTACGCCTGGGACTGATACAATGGCAGATGCGTCCTTACCGCTCGCTGGACGATATGTTCATACAGGTGGAATATTTTGTTGACTCCATTTCAGCTTACAAGAGCGATTTTGCTGTACTACCCGAACTCTTCAACGGACCGCTACTGGCGGAGTTCAACGACATGAACGAGGCGGAGGCCATGAGAGCCCTGGCGCAGCATACGCCCGAAATGAAGCAACGTTTCTCGCGGCTGGCTATCGAGTACAATGTCAACATCATCACTGGCAGCCTGCCTTCGCTGGCCGACGACAGGTTGAAAAACATCGGGTACATCTGCCACCGCAGCGGGCATGTAGACCAATACGAAAAGATACACATCACCCCCGACGAGAGTAAGGCATGGGGTATACGCGGCGGCGATACGCTGAAGGTGTACGATACCGATGCCGGCAAGATAGGCGTGCTCATCTGCTACGATGTGGAATTTCCAGAGCTGGGGCGCCTGCTGGCCGACCAGGGAATGCAGATATTGTTCGTCCCCTTCCTTACCGATACGCAAAACGCCTATATGCGGGTGCGCACCTGCGCCATGGCGCGTGCTATCGAAAATGAGTGTTTCGTAGCCATAACAGGCAGCGTAGGTAACCTACCCAAGGTAGAGAATATGGATATCTCCTACTCCCAGTCGGCAGTATTTACACCCTGCGATTTTGCCTTCCCTTCGCTGGGTGTGAAGGCAGAGGCCACACCTAATACTGAAATGATACTGATAGCCGATGTAGACCTGCAACTGCTGGACCAACTGCACAGCTATGGTTCGGTACGCAACCTGAAAGACAGACGCAAGGATTTTTATGAACTGAAGCTGAAGGACAAAAAGTAGATATTATCACTGGCAGGGGCACGGTACTACACTTTCTCGAACACGAGCCGGTAATGGTCCATTATTTCTTTTTCGAAGCATACCCTGTTGGGGCTGATGCGGAATATGGCCACCTGGTGTCTGAATTCTTTGTTAGTAATGTATTTAGGGATAAGCGATGCAAACAGCAGGTACTTACGCAGGTTGAACTTTCTGAACTTTTTGCGCCACTGCCCTATCGTTTCTATATAGTCCAGCCGTCCGCTGCTCTGCGATATCAGTTTGAATTTTGGCGCTGCGTTCCGTATTACCATTTCAGGGCCGTAGGGCAACCATGAGCCGGGGAACTGCTTCACCATCAAAGCGCATACATGTGCCGCCGAGCCAGGCTCTGCATTAATGTCAAATTCTTCCCAGTCTATCATGTTTTTGCTGAAGGTCATGGTTTGCATATAAAACCTGCCGCCAACCGGTAAAAGGTTATACAATGTGTCAAAAAAGTTGCGGTAGACTTCTTCCTGCTTGCCGGCCTGCCATTCTTCTACCGAGCAGAAATGCTCCAACCCGCCGATACAGGTGATGGCGTCAAACGTACCGTAGTCTTCGGGTGGTACATAGCGGCAATCCTGCACCAGCACATTAAGCCCGTTTTGCCTGCAGGCCTCTGCCTGCCCTTCTGACAACGTGAGGCCGATGCTGGTAGCCCCTCTTTCTTTGGTGATGTAATTGGAGAACGGGCCCCAGCCACATGCCATATCCAGTACCCTGCTGCCTTCGCGTATGTTCAGGCTGTCAGCTATAAATTTGTGTTTCGCTTTCTGGGCTTCTTCCAGTGTCATGGAAAAATCGCCGTCATATTTGGCGCCGCTGTAGTCACCCGTCTCACCCATACTCAGGCGGAAGATCTTATCGATGGTGGTGTAGGTAAAGTCTAAATCATTTTTTCCTGCCATAATATTGTATTGCGTTACCAACAATATACATTAAAAAAATCACCTTTCTATATATGTGTCCGCCAGCGTCAGGATGAGCAGCATTTAGATAGAGTTTCCCCGCAATTTTGGATATGCGGTAGTTTGAGATAGCGTGTGCCTTTTTTCACGTCATTGCGAAGGAGTATTTACGAATGTAAATACGTATGAAGCAATCTCAAGACAATACTGACAAACAACTCGTGAGATGGCTTCGTACCTCGTCACATAAGCGTCTTCATCGTGAGGAGCGAGTGCAACGAGTGACTTGATGATCTCGTGAGCATATGCAGGTAGTTATATCGCCACCAGTAGGGAGATGTTTCGACTGAGCTGAACATTAGGCACTATTGTATTTAGATTTTTCGTACTGTTTTTATTCTTGTTAAGAATGGCTAATAGATTAAGTTTAGTGATTAGGCTTGCCCCAAAAATATGCACCCTTGAACTCATCAAAAATGAAAATCATATCAAATTGAGTGTTATTAATTTCGTCCTTTAGTTTTTCTATATCAAAATGAAAACTCGCGGAGGACTCGACCCCATTTATACAAATTAGAAGCCACAATAGCTCTATTTTTTTGTCCTTCTTGTAATCTTCGATTTTACCCTCCTTCTTCTTTATTTCTTCCTTCAAATACTCATAATTAACTTCTTCAAGTATGTACTGTTCACTTAAAGTAACCTCAAGTTTGTCTGAATCTATAAAGTCAAAATCACTTATATATCGTGGTTTTGTCGCATTGGTTTTTTGGATTATTCCAGTAAGGAAATGTGTTAATTCATCTATTAACGATGTTGATTTTTCTTTATTGATACTCAGTAAGCCTTTTCCATCAATTGATATTAAATCGGGGTCTATTTGTAAATTAACATGTCCTTTAATGTGTGGGTATTCTATTTGTATTTTTTCTTCAATTTTTTGCAGCTGTTTTTTGAGGATGCTTACTTGTGGTATCGTAACAGGATCCACTAAACGTGTTACTTCAACCCCACAAGTATCATTGCCAACTTGAAGTATGAAGTCAGGCCTTTCACTGCAATCAATAATTTTTATCTTCTTATCATCCTTGTAGTTATAAATAAACCGACCAAGTGCGATGAGTTCATCCCGCTTTTTATTATTCTCTTTAGATTGGTTTTTATTAAGATCGTCAAAATAAGGATTGATTATTGGCAAGATCGCAGCCTTTTCTTTTTTCATTTGTTCTATCGCAACTTTGTGTTCGTCTGTAATTCTGAAATCATCGCCAAACCTTTTTTTTGCTAGCTCCTCTAACTGTTCAATATCGATATTATCAGGAACTTTAAATGAAACTCTTATTTTATTATTCACGATGTATTTTATTGTCAAAAAATATAATCTATATAAAAACTAAAACAAAGTACCGCCTTTACCTTTCTTCGCCTGCTCATACAGCAGCACCGGTACAGGGATATCGGTACCGCAGTGTTTAT
>DATCSV010000182.1:0-12077 GCA_036568285.1 Flavipsychrobacter sp.
TAAAGCCGTTGAAGGTCAGTTCCTTTAAAATGCCTGTCTCCCGCTGCAGGATATAATAGGCGTACCCCAGTTTTTGTATGGTTTTGTCTTTATTTACCTGGCTATGCTTGAACGGTACACCCATCTGCGCTATAACCCCTACGCGGCCTATTACAAACTCATGACCCAAAAATATCACCCCCTCCCAGGACTGGGAGCGCTCCCTCCCTACTTCTATTTCATTGTACCGCATAAAAGCGTGCATGGCTGTAAAATAACTGTAGTCAATACCGGCCAGTATCTTGTTCCTGCTGCCATATCGCTTGCTGGCGTATAATGTGGCGGCATATACCGGGTACATGGGTCCATCAACATTATTGTACTCTGTCATCCCCAATCCTATCCTCGCCTGTACCATCCAGCGATTGGATAGTCTTTCGGGTATAGTGCCCGCACGGTCTGGATTATCCGTAACCGGAAAATATCTTAGCCCCACATGCCCGCCATACATATTCACTCCCAGGTTGGGCAGGCGGAAGGAGCCGTTGGATATATGGCTGAAATTGAATCCCGCATGCAGATGCAGGTTATGGTTCAGTTTGTACCGTAGTTGCGTGGTGAACATGGTAAAGTTATTCAGTCGGCTGCCTACCAGGTTGTTGACGGTATCAAAAGACGGGTGCCGCTCAAACCTCCTGGTGACGTACCCTATACCATACCCGAACCGGCAGGTCCATTCCAGCTTTTCACCGCGTACTATGGGCAGTTCCCAAACCGGGTAAAGGCCTATACACTTGCCGTATACCGAGTCAATGCCATAATCTGTATAGGTAATACCTACCCCTACCAGCGGATATTTGCGCCGTAGCTGCCATTCTTTGCTGCCATCTGTTTGTTTCAGCAGGGCTATATCTACTGCGTAAGACTGCTTCGGTACGGGCGGAAAAATATAATTATGCTTTAGCACCTTGCCGTACACAGGATTTACTTCTATGCCATAGCCTGCCAATGCCCCGCCGCCCTGTGCTTGTGAAACAAAGGGAAAGAGAACAAGGAACAATAAAGCGCGTACGAACATATAAGCTCCGAAAATAGCAATATTATGATAACCATTGGGGGCTTTCTCATAACATTGGTAGATTTGTACATAGTATGAAATTGACATTAGGCTTCAGTCCATGCCCCAACGATACGTTTATTTTTGATGCGATGGTCAACGGTAAAATCAATACCCGCGGCCTGGTATTCGATTATGTGCTGGAAGATGTGGAGACTCTGAACAAATGGGCGTTTGAAGAAAAACTGGATATTACCAAGCTCAGTTATAGCAGTTACCTGCATATGGCTGATAAATACGCCTTACTCAACGCAGGCAGCGCCCTCGGCAAAGGGGTTGGCCCGCTGCTTATAGCCCGCTTCCCTATGGAACTGTCTGACCTGGAGAATCTGCGTGTAGCTATACCGGGTGAAAATACTACTGCCAACCTGCTGCTTTCGCTGGCATTGCCAGGTGTTAAGAATAAGGAAGTTTATGTATTCAACGAAATAGAAGACGCGGTGCTGAGTGGTGAGGTGGATGCAGGACTGATTATCCACGAAAACAGGTTTACTTACCAGGCAAAAGGCCTCAGCAAACTAATTGACCTCGGCGATTGGTGGGAACAAAATGTACAAGCGGCTATACCTCTTGGGGGCATCGTGGCACGCCGCAGCTTCGATGACAAAATGCTGGCTAAGATTGATACTGTAATCAAGGAAAGTGTACTCTATGGCTGGAAATATTACCCGCAGTTGTCCGATTTCATCACCTGTCACGCACAGGAAATGGACGAGCAGGTAATGCGCCAACATATAGAATTGTACGTGAATGAATATACTACCGACTTGGGTGCTACCGGCGTCAGAGCTGTAGAAACCATGTTTGCTAAAGCGCAGGAAACGGGGATAATTCGTGAATTACCAGCTGATATCTTCTATTAGCACTGATGTTACGCACATCTTATTGCCGTAGCCTGAAATATCTTTAGTTTTACCTGCTCATGAAACAGTATCCCATACATAAGGCGCTCAAACATTTTTTTGGTTACGATGAGTTCCGCCTCAACCAGCAACCCATTATTGAATCTGTGCTGGAAGGTAAAGACGTACTGGCAATTATGCCTACAGGCGGTGGAAAGTCTGTTTGTTACCAGTTGCCCGCTATGTTGCTCGATGGGTTGACCATTGTAATATCACCACTCATCGCACTGATGAAAGACCAGGTAGACGCGTTGCAGGCCAACGGTATCAGGGCGGCTTTTCTGAATTCAACACTTAACAATGCAGAACAGAATAATATCATTAACGCCACACGCAACGGCGAAATAAAATTACTCTACCTCGCTCCTGAGCGTTTGTTCAGCAACGGCATGCAGTTCGTCAATTTCCTCACTACCTTACCCTGTGCCTTATTCGCTATTGACGAGGCGCACTGTATCTCGCAATGGGGGCACGATTTCCGTCCTGAATACCTGCAACTGGCGGCACTGAAGAAATATTTTCCAAATACACCCGTTATAGCGCTTACAGCCAGTGCCGATACCATTACGCAAAAAGACATTGTTGAGAAATTACAACTCCACAATCCCGCTGTATATATATCCAGCTTTAACAGGGCGAATATCAATTATTATATACAGCCTAAGCGCAAAGCATTCGACCAGGTACTGCAATACCTCAATGAACATCAGAACGACAGCGGTATTATATATGCACTCTCACGCGCTTCTACCGAAAGCATTGCCGATAAACTGAGGCAAACCGGCTATAAAGCAGCCCACTACCATGCCGGCCTCAGCAGCGATGACCGCTCCAAAGTGCAGGAATCGTTTCAGAAAGATCAAACAAAAATTATAGTCGCTACCATCGCCTTTGGCATGGGTATCGATAAGTCGAACGTGCGTTTTGTGATACACTACGATGTGCCTAAGAATATGGAAAGCTACTACCAGGAAACAGGCCGTGCTGGCCGAGACGGGTTGCGCAGCGATGCGATACTTTTTTATTCATCGGGCGATATCAGTAAGCTCATGCGCTTTATCATGGTAGAGAACAATGCGGAGCAAACGGCTGTGATGAAGAGGAAGCTGCTGCAAATGAAGGATTTTGCAGAATATGAGGGTTGCAGGCGGCAATATATGTTACAATATTTCGGCGAAGATGCACCAACCTATTGCGGTAGTTGCGATTACTGCCTCAGCAACCTGGAGCACCGCGAGGCAACTATCGAAGCGCAGAAAATACTATCGGCTGTAACACGCACAGGCGAGAAATTTGGCGAAGATTATATCATAGCCCTGTTGCGTGGCTCACGCAGTGCCAAAATCGTTCCTGAACATACCGAACTGAAAACCTTCGGCGTAGGTGCCGACCTGAAGCGTGATGAATGGAAAACCATTATCAAGCAAATGGTACAGCAAGAACTGGTAGATGTAGAACATGGTGCTTACCCATCGCTGAAACTGAACGATGCCAGCCGCCGCATACTGAAGGGTGAAATGAAAGTGCAACTGACATTGAAAAAGCCCAAAGCGCCTGTTGTGGCTGCACCGGAGGCATTGCAGCATTACCCGGATTTACTACTGGAATTGAAAGATAAACGCCGCGAAATAGCGGAGATGGAAAACGTACCACCCTACATCATAGTAGGCGACAATACCCTGCTGGATATGGCTACTTACCTGCCACTCAGCATTGATGGGCTCAGGCGTATATCGGGTTTCGGCGACTATAAAGTAAGTAAATATGGCCCGGCTTTTATGCAGGTATTACAGGCGTATGCACATGAACATAAAATTCAAAGTCGTATTCACCTGCGCTCGCCCAAGCGCGAACGTAAGGCTACGGAAAAGAAACCCGCGGTAAGTAATACACAGCGCATCAGCCTGGAACTCTTGCAGGAAGGATATGATATGGCACAGATTGCTGATAAGAGAAACCTTTCACCGGGTACGGTAGCAGGGCACCTGGTACCTTTTATACTAGATGGACAGGTGAACGCCTCAAAGCTTATTGAGCGTGACAGGCTGGATATCATTATGGCATTGATAAAACAAACAGGGCAGACTTACGCGCTGAAACCCATCAAAGATTTACTGCCTGAAGATTATACTTACGAAGAAATAAAAATTGCGCAGGCGCATTATGAGTATATGAAAGACGCCTGATTATACAGAGCTTAAAGCCTGCACATTATTGTTCTCCAGCCAGGTGGTCCATTTGGCATACGCCTCGCCCTTCAGCACGCGCGGAAATTTATTCATCGCACCATGTTTACCTATAGCACGCATATAGTCGTAAAACACGTCGTTGGGCAATATTTCTACAAATACCTCTTTCAGGGCCGATGTACGCTCTACAGCGTAATCGTCATTTAATTCGCTCAATGTTTTATCCAGCAGTTCTTTTACTGCATTGGCATCTACATTACTATCCTCACTGCCAATGTACCAGCGGTGGGCGAACAGGTTCTCATATTTGAAACCGGCTACAGTAAATTCATTGACTTCTATATTCAGTTCCCTGGCCACTATTTCTATGGCCTTGTTCATATTGTCTATGCTCAGGTGTTCGCCGCACAGGCTCAGGAACTGTTTGGTACGGCCCACTATCGCTATTTCATGTTCTTTGGCATTGGTAAAGCGCACCACATCGCCTATAATATAACGCCATGCCCCTGCGCAGGTACTTATCATCACGGCATAATTGGTCTGCTCGTCCACTTCGTGTATCAGTACACTCTTAGGATTGTCTTTTATATTCCCGTCGTCGTCAAAATTATCTGATGTGAAAGGAACAAACTCATAAAATATCCCTGTATTCAATACCAGCTTTATACCATTTCCTCCGGGCCTTGCCTGGAAGCCGAAAGACCCCTCGCTGGCCATATAAGTTTCTATAAAAGTTATCTGCTTACCCAGCAGCTTTTTGAAACTTTCACGATAGGGTTCAAAAGACACGCCGCCGTGAATGTAAACATTCAGGTTAGGCCATATCTCATGGATGTTTTTTACACCATGGTAGCGTATCACCTCCTCCATCACTATCTGCACCCATGCCGGCACACCGCATACGGTGCCTACGTCCCACTTCCTGGCGTTACGCACTATCAGTTTTATGCGGTCCTCCCACTGTGGCCGGCTGGATATTTTCTGTCCCGGTTTGTAAAACAGGTTACTCATCCACTTAGGCATATTTTTGGCGCTGATGCCGCTCATATCCCCCTCGTAATATTCACCTTTTTCAAACAGCGATGTTGTACCCCCCAGCATCAGTACGCCTTTCTGAAAGACGGAAGATGGCACCCTGAAATCTACCAGACTGTATAGTTGCTTAAAGCCTACTTTCTTTATGGACTTAATCATATCCTGCGTAACAGGTATATGTTTGCTGGCACTCTCGCTTGTACCTGAGCTCAGCGCGAAATACTTTACCTTACCCGGCCAGCTCACATTTTCTTCACCCTGCTGACAGCGGTACCACCACTGCTCATGCATCTTATTGTAGTTGTGTACAGGTACTGCTTTTCTAAACGCGCTCATGAAATCCAGCTCCTCGTCTAGCATATCAGAGAAACCGTATTTTTTACCGAAAGAAGTATAACGGGCTTTTTCCAATAGTTGTCGCAGCGTATTGCGCTGGTATTTCTCCGGTGTAGCCACCGGTAGGTCGAATTGTTTCCGAAGACGTAATGAACGAGATATGAGGTTACCCAGAATTGCCATTGGCTACAGTACAAGTTTTTTTTCCATAACCCTGCTACAGTTGAATACAGGGGGTGTAAAATTAACCATTACGCGCATAAATACTCTAAGACAGGCTGCATATATGCTAATATCCGGCCATTTTTAACTAAATATCAGCAAGTAGCTGCCTTTTTCAACAATATGAATACAAGAATGTTGTCACAAAACATTCCGCAGGGCTATCTTCAAGCATACCTTATATCATATACACTACCAACCCATCTCTTGTCTTGGGCTCAAACCAGGTGCTCTTAGGAGGCATTACCTCGCCGCTATCCGCTATGTCGAACAACTGCTGTATGCTGACGGGGTAACAGGCAAAGGCCGCTGCCATGTTGCCGCTGTCTACACGCTTTTCCAGTTCGCCCAAGCCACGTATACCGCCTACAAAATCCACACGGTTGTCGGTACGCGGGTCGTTGATGTCGAGTAATTTCGTAAGCACATTATTCTGCAATATGGTTACATCCAGTATGCCTATGGGGTCGTTGGTGTAGGTGCCTTCTTTAGCTACCAACTTATACCAGTTACCATCTATATACAAGCCAAACTCGTGCAGCTGCTGCGGCTTGTACTCGTTTTTACCCAATGGCTCAGATACCTCAAAGTCGTTTTTCAATGCATTGATAAACTCTTCGTTGCTCATGCCCTTTAGGTCGGTTACCACACGGTTATAGTCTATTATCAGCAGCTGCGTATCGGGGAAGATGCAGGTGACGAAATAGTTGCTCCTGTCATCAGCAGTACCTTCGGCTACCAGTGCCTCCCGCACTTTAGCTCCCGATGCCGCACGATGGTGGCCATCGGCTATATAGGTAGCAGGCACTTTCTCATCAAACAGTTTGGTGATATTGTCTACTGTTGCTTTATCATTCACTACCCATACGGTATGGCCTATTCCATCTTCTGATATAAAATCATAGTCTGCTGCGTGTGCAGCCTTCCAGTCTTCTATCAGTTTGTTCACATCGGCCTGCTCGCGGTAGGCCAGGAATACGATACCTGTTTGCGCACGGGTGGTTTTTATATGGTTGATGCGGTCCTGCTCTTTTACCGGGCGGGTAAACTCATGCTTCTTGATAATACCATTATTATAATCCTCTACTGACGAGCCGCATATCAACCCTGTTTGCGCACGGCCGTTCATTACCAGGCGGTATATATAATAACAAGGCTCCAGGTCCTGCACCAATATGCCCTCTTCTATCATCCTGTCCAGGTTTTCTTTGGCCTTGTCGTACACCTGCTGGCTGTGTACATCTATACCTTCAGGCAGGTCTATTTCAGACCGGGTAACATGATAGAAATGATAAGGTTCATCTTTATAAGCCCTTGCTTCTTCCACGTTTACAACATCATATGGCAATGTTGCCACTTCCTGCGCCAGTTCATGTACAGGCCTTAATCCTTTGAATGGGGTAATTTTTGCCATTATCTATTTACTGTTTATTTTTTATTCAATTCAAATTCCTGCATCACTGCCACTACATACTTCACATCTTCGACAGTTATGGCATTATATAACGATGCCCTGAAACCACCTACTGTGCGGTGTCCTTTTATATTCACTATACCACTTGCTTCACAAAAATCGAGAAAGAGCTTTCCCGTCCCTTCGTCCACCGCACGGAAGCATACATTCATCATGCTGCGGTCTTCTTTTTTTACCGGGGTACTAAATAAAGGATTTCGTTCTATTTCGTCGTATAAAAGGGTAGCTTTTATTTTATTTTCTTCCTCAATCTTATCTATGCCTTTTTCTTTTATCCATCGCAGTGTGAGCAGCGATACATATATCGGGAATACCGGCGGTGTATTCAGTACTGATTTTTTTGCTACATGTTCCGCATAGTTGAGCATAGGGGGCAAATTGCGGCTAATGCGTTGCAGCATGTCTCTGCGCATAGCTACCAGTGTAGCACCCGCAGGGCCGATATTTTTTTGCGCCACAGCGTAGAACATAGCACAGTTGGCATAACTAACCCGTTTACTGAAGATGTCGCTGCTCATATCGGCAACCAGTGGCACATTTGCTTTGGGCACTTCCCCCCATTGCGTTCCATAGATAGTATTGTTGGTGGTCATATGGAGGTAAGCCAAGTTTGCCGGAATATCCGTAGGCCAGTCAGGCAGTTGTTGGTAGCCCTTATCTTTAGATGAGCTGAGCACCTGCACATTGCCATAATATTCAGCGTGCCTTATTGCATCGGCCGACCAATTGCCGCTATCAATATATCCTGCCGTTTGCTCTTCGCTTAAAAAATTCATGGGTATCATGGCAAACTGCAAACGCCCGCCGCCATGCATCCAGAGTATCTCGTAATCATCATTCAAACCGCAGAGCTCGCGCACCAATTGCTTGCTCTCCTCCAATATTGCATTAAAGTCTTTACCCCTGTGCGGTATACTCAATACCGATACACCCGTACCGTTGTAATCGAGCACAGCCTCAGACGCCTGCTGCAACACCTCTTGTGGTAACGCTGCAGGTCCCGAGTTCAGGTTGATGACTTTATTTGAATAATTCATGTTTCTCTTCGTCCACGCTGCTGGTAATTCCACCGCTAACAGCAAACTTCATAGCTTCGGCAGCATTCATTTTTGTAACAGGTTTTATATTAGATGCATCTACCACCACTACCCAACCTGATATAGCATAAGAATGCGGCAGGTAAACAGACACCTTGCCCGCCATACCTACAAATGCCAGGTCTTTTTGTGTCATAAAACCAACGCGCCACATCTCGGGGTCGCGGTTAATACATATCCATACAGGAGTATTGAAACGCTTTTTATCTCCCATGAAAGAGTCCAGCACATCTTTGATAGAAGAGTAGATGTACTTGATACCCGGTGTATGCTGCATCAGGTAGTCAAAAGCATCTATCACCATCCTGCCCACAAAAAGCCTGGTGCCCAGGTACCCGATAGTGGTAATAACACCCACCACTATCAAAAAGCCTATGCCACGTGGCATAGACGGTATTAAAGTATCTACGCTATCAAAAACAGAATATAACAGGTAGGCCGTCACCACTACAGGGCTGATAATAAGCAAACCCTGCAAAAACGACCGCACAACAAGACTGGACAACTTACGCATAACGAAAATGTTATGCCGCAAAGGTACATGTTTGCGACAGGAAAGTATATTTGTCGGTATATTTAGCTATATCATAACCAACGCAAAAAATTGTACCCTGTAATGGCCAGGCAGCTTTTACTGCTTATTGTCTCTATTGTTTTATTACTTGCAACGCCTGCCGGCGCACAGGATAACTGGGCGGGGATAGGTATAGAAGCAAACTTTATTGCAGGCAAGATATTTCCGCATTCACCTAAGTTTCCTAAGCAACTGCCGGATATGGTGAAAGGCTACGAAGTAAATGCCTTATTTCAAACCTACGGCAAAAAAGACTGGCACCAGCGCCGGAGGTACCCATTAGTGGGCTTCGGGTTCATGTACACAGACTATGGCATAGACTCTGTATATGGTAAATGCCTCAGTATATATCCAAACCTACAGCTACCTATACTCAGCTATAAAAACTTCGAATGGACAGCCAAAGTCTCCTTCGGGCTAGGATATATTACACGTCCTTATGCACGCTACCCCGATTTTGACACGTTAAACAGGGCAATTGGCTCGGGCTTTAACAACTTCTCCTTATTTGCCACCGATATCCGCTATCGTGTCAATCAACATCTAGATGTGCAGGTGGGCGGAACATTCTTTCATGTATCCAACGCGGCATTCCGCACGCCCAACCTGGGCATCAACACATACGGTGCACATATAGGCCTGCGCTACTTTCCTGCAACTTCTCAGCCTGATAGAGTAAAAAGAGATCTGGAACCATTGAAAAACAGATGGCTGGCGCAGGTTAGGATAGGACTCGCAGCCAGGGAAGCGCTAACACCGGACGGGCCCATGTACCCCATATACATAGTATCAGCTTTTGCCAGCAAAAGATATTGGAGCAAGAACAAAGCATTGATAGGACTGGACTATTCCTACCATAGCAATATGTACGCTTTTTTACGAAACAGTGAAATAGCAGTCGGTGAAGAAAAAGCGAACTCATGGAAAAGTGCCGTGATAGTGGGTAACGAATTTCTGTATGGAAGGGTAGGCGTATTATTCCAGTTGGGCTTCTACCTGAAAAACTATTATCTGCCGGAAGACTTTTTTTACCAGAAACTTGGCGGTAATTTTTACATCTTTCAACAGGAAAAAGGGTTGTTGAAAGAGCTTTCTGCATCCATATTGCTCAAGACCCACAAATTTGAAGCGGAACTGGTAGAGGTGGGTATAGGGGCAGGATTTTAAGAGTACGATGACAAATCACAATTATATCTTTTCCTAACTTTATAGATGCGTTTGTTCACAGGCATAATACTGTTGTTGCTACCTGCAATTGCCTTTAGCCAGGCAGCCTCTATGAAGGACGGCAAAGTATATAATGGTGATAAAGTCTATTGCTATTACAAAGAATCTGGCAAACGCATCAGCACTATGATGCTGGAAGCGACTGATATAATGAATCCGCTCCTTTACCCGGAAGCGAACAACGACCCGTTTAAAGATTATGCGTTCGGTGGGGAATACCAGCACTTTATCACTGCAAAAGCAAAAATACTTGCATCACCAAAAGAGGCATTTATGGTGTACTACTACAGCATAACAATAGCTGGTATACCAAGGGAACTGAACATACGCTACCACCCACTGCTCATGCGCACCCTGGCACAGGATATAGTAAAGTATGATGTCGTGCAAAATGGTTTTTTGAATGAAAAGCACGCACATAAACTGCTGGATAAATGGGAGGAGAAAAGCAGCAAATTGAGCAGACAACAACTGACCCAGGGCATTGCCAGCAATTACAACAGCACTACAGGGAAAGAGCGGGAGCGCCCCTCCACTATCAACATAAAGATTGAGGGTGACAGGATATATAAAGACGATAGCTTGTTTGCTATATATGAACTGGACAAGCACCTGGGCGGTGGCAATACATGGGGTTCCAAAAAAGGAAGCAACCTGTACAAAATAAGCACTCCCGGGGGCTATTTGCTAGGCTGGGTGAGCGTGCCTATATTGCGTTCCTCGTTTTTCCTGCTGCCCGCAGGAGAGAAAGAATCATTAGCCGTGGTGACTACTGACAGGGATGAGCAGAAAATAATTACATCGGCAGTGAAGGTGCTGATAGTACATAACGCAGCGAAGCAGGCTGCTAAATAAGCCCCTCGCGCACGAGGTCGTGCAGGTGCACAAAACCTGAGTATTTACCGTTATTAGTAACTACAACCTGGGAGATATTGTGGTTGCGTATCAGTTCCAGCGCTTCTACAGCCAGTTCCTGCTCATCAATGGTTTTAGGCGATGGAGTCAATATATCTTTTGCCGTAAGTGTTGACGTATTATCATGCTTCTCCAGCATACGGCGAATATCTCCATCTGTTACAATACCCATCAACATGCCCTCATCGTCTACCACGGCAGTAGCGCCCAGGCGTTTGCTGGATATTTCGTAGATGATTTCCTTTATACCCGCACTGATATGCACCTTGGGCGATTGGTTTTGCTTGCTCAGTTCGCCCACGCGCAGGTAGAGACGCTTGCCTAATGCCCCACCAGGGTGGAAACGTGCGAAATCATCCGCCGAAAAGCCTTTCATGCTCAGCAGGCATACCGCCAGCGCATCGCCCATCACCAACTGTGCAGTAGTGCTGGTAGTAGGTGCCAGATTGTTGGGGCAGGCCTCTTTAGCCACCGTAGTATTAATAAAATAATCAGCATGGGTGGCGAGGTACGATTGTTCGTTGCCGCAGATAGCTACTACCGGGTTGCCGAAATTTTTAATAAAAGGTACCAACACCTTTATCTCGGGGCTGGAGCCGCTTTTGGAGATGATCATTACCACGTCATCGGGTTGCACCATGCCCAGGTCGCCATGAATGGCATCAGCAGCGTGCATAAAAAGAGCTGGAGTACCTGTAGAATTGAGCGTGGCGACCATCTTCTGGGCTATAACAGCACTCTTACCTATACCGGTAATCACCACCCTGCCAACAGAATGGTGCACTAACTTTACCACGTCTACAAAAGCCGTATTGATATATTCCTGCAAGGTAGCAACGGCTTCTGCCTGTAGCTCAATAGTTTCTATAGCCTGTTTCCTGATATCTTCTTCTGAGAACATATGGGTGCAAAGTTAACGCCATTCGTGGCATTCTATATATAACGATATTATTTGTGTATTCGTACACTGGCGTTAAGTTCCTATTTTTGCACATCATGAGTGATAATCT
>DATCSV010000183.1:0-5731 GCA_036568285.1 Flavipsychrobacter sp.
CTGTGGATGGTGGACTACTTTATGGAAGAGCTGAATATACCCGTACACCACAAGCCTGTAGAACGCGAATTCAACGGCAAGAAGTTTTTCATTGGTCACGGCGACGGCCTGGGGCCCGGCGATTATGGTTATAAAATCCTGAAAACAGTGCTGAGGAATAAACTGGCACAATGGTTGTACAGGAGGATACACCCCGATACAGGAGTAGGTATGGCGGAGTGGTTCAGCCAGCGCGGACCGAAGCATACGGAAGGAGAAGAAGAAGCATTCCAGGGACCTGAGAAAGAATACCTGGTTCAGTTTTGCTTAGAAACGCTGAAGAAGGAGCATATTGATTATTTCATTTTCGGGCACAGGCATATAGCGTTAGAATATCCATTGCCGGGCGATAGTTTGTATATCAACCTGGGCGATTGGATACGCTACGACAGCTATGCCGCCTTTGATGGTAAAGAATTGAAACTGGAGTACTATAAACAGAAGTGATGGAAAGGCGAAGTTTATTTATGATCAGGCATGCGAAGTCGAGTTGGAAGAACCCTTTGCAAAGTGATTATGAAAGGCCGCTGAACGACAGGGGCAATGCTGACGCACCTATGATGGGTGAAAGGTTGAAGAAATTGAATATTAAACCAGACCTTATCATCAGCAGTACTGCCAAACGTGCGGCACAAACTGCCAGAAAGATAGCCGGCGCCATGGGCTATGAGGTGGATGATATAAAATGGTTCGATAAGTTGTATCATTGCATTCCCGCAGTATTTGAAGAGGTGTTGTACGAGGTAGATGATGATGTGAAAACGGTATTTATTGTGGCGCATAACCCCGGTATCACCCAGTTCGTTAACGAACTGTCGCCTTCGTTTCATACTGACAATATGCCTACATGCGGGATAGTTGGCGCGGAGTTTGAACTGAATGCCTGGAACGAGTTCAGCCGTGTAGATAAGAGCGTAATTTTATTTGAATACCCCAAGAAGAATATATGACAGTATCTGTTACAGATAACATCAGTGCATTAGAAAAACTGTTTGAAGAGCATTTTGAGATCAAACCAGAGAACGTAACCGCGCTGCCCGTATCCGGGTCAGACAGGAGATATTACAGGCTTACTGCCGGTAAAATATCAGCTATAGGTACTTATAACTCAAACGTAGCTGAGAACAACTCCTACTTCTACTTTACCGAGCTGTTTCGCAAGCACGAGATAAATGTACCCGAAGTATATAAAGTGGGCCGCGAAAGAAGATATTACCTGCAACAGGATTTGGGTGGTACATCTTTGTTCGACCAGCTGATGGAAGAAGGGCATACGGATAAAGTGAAGGAGTATTTCCAGAAAGCTGTTGAACAACTGGTAAAAGTGCAGTGGCAGGCAGGACGGGAGTGCAACTACAACCAGTGTTTCGCATCCAAACAGTTTGACGAAAAAGCCATCATGGCCGATTTGTTGTATTTCAAATATTACTTTGCTGACCTGCAAAAAATACCCTACGATAAGAACGCCCTGATGGATGAAATGGAGGCCCTCAGCCGCGACCTGGGACGTATACAGCCGCAGGCACTTATGTATCGCGACTTCCAGAGCCGTAATATCATGATACATGAAGGCAAGGTGTTTTTTATAGACTACCAGGGTGCTATGCAAGGGCCTCCCGCATACGACCTTGCATCACTGCTATGGCAGGCGAAAGCACAATTGCCGGATGCCTGGAAGGAAGACATGCTGAATAAGTATGTTACCGCTATGGAAGACCTGAAAATAAGCCGCGTGGAGGAAATATATTTCCGCAGGGGTTATTTACAGTTTGTATTGCTGCGTATGATGCAGGTACTGGGTGCCTATGGCTTCAGGGGTTTGCTGGAGAATAAACCACATTTCCGCACCAGTATAGGCCCGGCACTGAAGAACCTGAACGTATTTCTGAACGAACATACACAGATACCTGCCTATTCCACTCTCCGTAGCCTGCTTGAAAATATTTCATCGGCAGCCATGCAGGAATATTACCAGGTGCCGGAACCATCAGACAATGTGAAGCTAACGGTAAACATCACCAGCTTCTCTTACAAAAAGAATGGGGTACCTAAAGACAAAACCGGCCACGGTGGTGGATATGTGTTCGATTGCAGGGGCGTAAAAAATCCCGGCCGTTACAAAGACTATAAATACCTGGTGGGCACGGACGAACAGGTGAAACAATTTCTGGACAGGGAAACCCGTATGGGAGAATTCTTGTCTTATGCAGAAAACCTGGTATCGCTGAACGTGGAGGATTATATGTCGCGCGGCTTTGAGCATTTGAGCGTATCATTCGGCTGTACGGGTGGACAACATCGCTCGGTATATGCGGCGGAGCACCTGGCTGTGTTCTTGAAAAACAAGTACAGGATACCGGTCTCCGTTACCCACCTCAACAAGGAAAACTGGGTGACCGGAGAAGCTAACGTAAAAGAGTAGGAAATTACAACAGGTTTCAAGTCAAAATAAACGGGGCTGACCAACTGGTCAGCCCCGTACTAATATTTATAGTTATTACTCTTTAACTCTTCTTCTCTTCCGGGCCCTGTTCTATCAGGTCCATAAACTGGTCGAGCTTGGGGGTGATGATGATTTGCGTACGCCTGTTTTTCATCCTTCCTGCTTCAGTATCATTGTCGGCTACAGGATTGTACTCACCGCGGCCTCCGGCTGTCATACGCTTGGGGTCAACGCCATACTCGTTTTGCAACGCCTGCACAACTGATGATGCCCTTAGTGTACTCAGGTCCCAATTGTTGCGGATGTTAGGGCGAGATATGGGTACGTTATCTGTATTACCTTCTATCAGTACCTCATAATCTTTGTAGTCAGTTATGATCTTAGCGATTTTGGATAATGTTTCACCCGCGCGTTCTGATATCTGGTAGTCGCCCGATTTATACAGCATATTATCAGACAGTGAGATATACACCACACCTTTCAGCACCTGTACGTCTACGTCTTTCAACTCTTCGCGGCTCAATGAGCGTGTCAGGTTGTTGGTCAGTACCATGTTCAGCGAATCGCTCTTGTTCTTAAGATTCACCAGGTGCTGGATGTATTTATTAGAAGCATTGATCTCATCCACCAGTTTCGAGATGTTTACACTGCCCTGTCCTGCCGATGTAAGACACTTGTCAAGGGCCGACTGCAGCGATGCCAGGCTGGAACGCTCTGACGCCAGTTGTTCTTCCAGACTGCCCACACGCGCACGTGACGCCGACAGGTCTGACTGGCACTCCTGGTTTTTAACGGTCAATTCTGATATTCTTGACTGCGAGCTACTATACCTGCCCTGCAGTTCCTTGTACTTCTTCTGGCTGACACAGCCTGTGGCAAACAGGCCTAACGCCAGTACAAACAATGATACAGTCTTCATAAAAAGTTGATTTTGAGTAATTGCTAAATTATCACTTAAGCATCGTAAAAATGCTGATAATATTCATTTTTTAAGAAAGCATTATGTCTTTTTCCAGGTCCAGGTGTGCTCCTTTGTCTGTAACAGTCAGCTTGTACATCATACCCAATGCCAGTGCGTGGTTGTCTTCTATATGTCCGGCAGGGAAATTGAAACACACCGGGTAGTTGTATTCAGCTACATTATCATAAATGATTTCTTCGGCCGTTTTGCCAAAGGGGCGTTCTGTATCTTCCATCTCTGTCAGGCCACCAACTATCAATCCTTTCAGGTTGTCCAGTTTACCGGCACGTTTCAATGTCAGCATCATCCGGTCTATTTTGTACAGGTGTTCGCCTATATCTTCTATGAATAGTATTTTGCCTGTAGTATCAATGTCTGATGCAGAACCTACCAGGTGAGCAAGGATGGCAAGGTTGCCACCTACTAATACTCCTTCGCCATTGCCCTGTATATTTAACGGGTGCTCCGCGGTGTGATAATGCTGGCTCTCGCCTATCAGGCAGGCATATATCCTTTTTATATGCCCTGCGTTGGCCGTATCAGGGGTAAAAGCGCCACACATGGGACTGTGTAGTGTGGCTATATCCAATGTACTATGTATATGGCTATGAAGTACGGTAATATCGCTGAAGCCGCATATCCATTTGGGGTTCATTCTGAACTTTGTCCAGTCTAGTCTGTCAATTATCCTGCTGAGGCCATAACCGCCGCGCCCCATCAGTATGGCTTTGATATCCGGGTTGTCCAGCATCTGTTGCAGGTCTGCAGCACGCTGTTCGTCGGTGCCCGAAAAGTAGTGGTGCTCATTACCTACTGTCTTCCCTATCATCACATCAAAGCCCCATAGTTTCAACACCTCGGCGGCAAAGCTGACACGCTCAACGGGCACATAACCCGATGGACAAGTAATGCCTATTAGTGCGCCTTTGGTAAGGTATGGGGGATGATTTGTCATATGTTTCACCATAAACCTACATAAATATTTTCTTCCCTTATCTCCACAGGGTACGTTTTCAATTTATAGCCTTCTCCGCTGGTATTTCTGCCATTGGCTGGGTCGAACCTGTATTTGTGTAAGGGGCACACTACTCTTCCTTCCATGTCCACCCAACCTTCGCATAATCTTCCACCCGCATGCGGACAAGTAGCTGCGAAGGCGAGTATCATATCACCCCTGCGCAGCAATGCTATTGTCCTATTTTCAACAACCGTTTCAGTCAGTTTGTTTTCAGGAAAACCTGAATAAGTATAAGATTTAACAATTTGCCAGTCGTATATCATCTATCGTCCTCCTTCTTCCTCTGTTCCAACTCATTTACCAGGGCGTTAAAGGTTTCATAATCGTAATAATACGGTTTAAATACCGCAGGTACATTACTATCAGGCATATACCATACATACCCTGAGAAAGCTTCTTTCAGGTCAGTGTCTTTAAATAAATACCCGGCGCGCGCATAAGGGAGGTTAACCCATAACCTGAGTTGTCTATCACTTAACATTTGACACCTTTTATCAATGGGTATGTTACGTTTCCATAAAAAATCACGCATATCCCAAAATTCATTGCTGCCTGTATCATTGGACCAATATTGGAATTCAGTATCAGGCTGGAATATCATGATACTTAAATCATTAGTAGGTTTAAAATGTTTTGCTTTTAACTGAATAGTACCTGTACGCACGTATGCCATTGTAATATGATAATCGTCCCAGTTATCCAAAAGCATCTTATTGCTTAATCTGCCTTCACCAATTATTGTCCAGTTGGCTTTAGAATTATTAAACGTATGCGGCAAGGAAAAGTAGCAATCTTCCCCCATATCAATATTCAACTCAAAATCTTCTATTTCCCTGTTTGCCCAGCCAGTACCCGTTGTCAGGCGGTAATAATAATCGTTCAGTGCTAATACCCCTTCACCGCCCCTATATTTATAGCCATGCCTGATTTTTGTCTCGCCTGGGGGGAATATTACTTTGAAATAATAAACAAAATCGTCTCCGCCTACTAAGCTGTCTGCAATCCTGA
This sequence comes from Flavipsychrobacter sp., assembly GCA_036568285.1. GTDB lineage: Bacteria > Bacteroidota > Bacteroidia > Chitinophagales > Chitinophagaceae > UBA5543. The sequence continues at coordinate 5,470 of DATCSV010000183.1, forward strand.
ACCCAGACGAGTTCATTTTTACAATCTTGTAGTCAATACTGTCGTTGTTGACTATTACTATGAAGTTGTTAATTTTTGGATGTTTCAAATGCCTGTCTACAACATCCCCCGCCTCAGGTGGAGTAACAAATCCAACAATCAATTCTTTTTCGGGCCCCGGATTGTAAAATTCAAAATACACATCCACCTGCATCCATTTTTCCTGTCGTGTAAGATTGAGCATCTCTTTTTTCAACTGAATCGTTGTTTCCTGCAAAGGGAA
>DATCSV010000184.1:0-3200 GCA_036568285.1 Flavipsychrobacter sp.
AACAAAGTACAGATGAGGCCTACCGCCAACCTGGATGCGATATTTGTAACTGCTTCTATGTTCACGCTTAACCCCTCTGTATACTACACAAGGCAGGGTGGGGCCCAGGAAATAGTTTACGGGCTGCAAGCAAAAGCTTTCCTCAGCGAAGACAACAATGGCAACCCCACGAATGTTATCTTCGGAGCGTACCATAGGTATGGCGATGCAATAATACCGGTGCTGGGCTTTCAATGGGCGGGTGTCAAGTTTGTTACTTCGTACGATGTAACGCTATCGGGATTGTCTGACCATGTGAAGTACAATGGCGCATTTGAGCTGTCGCTGATATACGAGGGGATGTACACAGGAGACCGTGATAAAATGAACTGCCCCCGTTTTTAACAAAAAATTACCTGATTTATAAATTACAGGTTATTACTTTTGAGACATATATATATGGCAATTATGGAAAATGAAAAATATAAAGTACTGTTGGTAGAGGATGACACCAACTTCGGTCAGGTGCTGAAAAACTACCTCGAACTCAATGACTTTGTTGTAGAACTGGCCCGCGATGGTATACTGGGTTTGGCAGCCTTCCGCCGCGAAAAGTTTGATATATGCCTGCTGGATGTGATGATGCCGAACATGGATGGATTCACATTGGCAGAAGAAATCAGGAATGTTGACCCGGATGTGCCTTTGTTCTTCTTGTCTGCCAAAAGCATGAAAGAAGACATATTGAGCGGCTACAAACTAGGTGCGGATGATTACATCACCAAGCCCTTTGACAGCGAGGTATTGCTGCATAAAATAAAAGCCATACTGAAGCGTAACCAGGAAATGCAGGAGAAACAACATTCCCAGGTAGAGTTCCAGATAGGTGGTTTTAACTTCAACAGCAAGCTACGCACATTAGAGTTTGAAGGCAATACGCAAACGCTTTCTCCTAAGGAGAACGAACTGCTGCTGATGCTGTGTGAATATAAAAACGACCTGCTGCCACGCGAAAATGCTTTGAAACGCATATGGGGCAGCGATACCTACTTCAACGGCCGCAGCATGGACGTGTACATAGCCAAGCTACGCAAATACCTGAAAGCCGACAGTTCAGTAGAAATCGTAAATATCCACGGTAACGGCTTCAGGCTGGTAGCGCCGGAATAAATAGTAATTTTTATATATGCAGCCGCCTTTATGGCGGCTGTGTTATTATATAGATTGTTGATGAGTAACGGGTATAGTTCGGGTATTTTGCCTTAATTTTGCCATCCGTTTCAGGATATAATTGAAGTTCTAAATAAGAATCAGATGAAGATATTAGTTTGTATCAGCCAGGTGCCGGATACTACCACAAAGATCGCTTTCAGCGACGATAAAAAACAACTGAAGACAGACGGCATTACATATATCATCAATCCCTACGATGAGTGGTATGCACTGGTACGCGCACTGGAGCTGAAAGAAGCAGGTACTGCTACAACGGTGAACCTGGTGACAGTAGGTACTGCAACTGTTGAACCTGTAATACGTAAGGCGTTGGCACTTGGTGGCGATGAAGCTATCCGCATCAACACCGACAGTACGGATCCGTATGTAGTGGCTGCGCAGATAGCAGAGTACGCAAAAAGCGAAGGTTATGACCTGGTGCTGTGCGGAAAGGAATCAATTGACTATAACAATGGTATAATGGGGGCTATGCTGGCTGAACTGCTGGATATGGACTACATAGGCTTTGCTACCAAACTGGATATAGCTAACGGTACTGCCACTGTAGTGCGCGAAATAGAAGGCGGACAAGAAACCGACGAGGCAACTCTTCCTTTGGTTGTATCTTGCCAGAAGGGTATGGCCGAAGCACGTATACCTAATATGCGCGGTATCATGGCGGCACGTACCAAACCTCTGAAGGTGGTAGAGCCCGCGGCTGTAGAAGCATTGACCAACGTAGCTGCATATGAAATGCCCCCTGCAAAAACAGGTGTGAAGATGGTAGCCCCTGAGAATATGGACGAACTGGTGAACCTGCTGCATACAGAAGCGAAGGTTATTTAAGTAGGTAGTGGTTAGTAAATTGACAATTGATTTTTGACTTTTAATTTTGACTTTTTATGTCAGTAATAATATTAGCAGAACACGAAGACGGCGCATTCAAAAAGAAGGTTTTTGAAGCGGTACAATATGCGGCGGGTATAGCCAAAGAACTGAATACTACCGCTACGGCTGTAGTACTTGGCGGTGCAAGCGCAGAAGCTATGCAGCAACTGGGCGCATACGGTGCAAGCAAAGTATTGCATGTAGCCGACGACCGCCTGAACCAACTGAATGCAAGAGCATATACTAAAGCACTGGCAGCAGCCGCTGAAAAAGAAGGTGCTAAGGTGATAGTAACACTGCACGATGTAACCGGTAAAGCAGTAGCTCCGCGCCTGGCTGCCAGGCTGAAAGCCGGTATGGTGGCAGGTGCAATCTCTACTCCTGATATGAGCAATGGCTTTACGCTGAAGAAGTCTGTATTCTCGGGCAAAGCTTTTTCCTATATCAATATCAACAGCGATGTGAAGGTGATTACACTACTCCCCAATACCTTCCAGGTGAATAAAGGAGAGGGCAACGCGAATGTAGAGACGCTGGATGTATCATTTGAGGATAAAGATTTTGGCGTTAAAGTAAAAGACGTAAATAAGATAAAAGGTGAGGTGCCCCTGGCAGAAGCTGAGCTGGTAGTAAGCGGTGGCCGTGGCATGAAAGGGCCTGAAAACTGGGGACCGCTGGAAGAGCTGGCGCACGAACTGGGTGCAGGACTGGCTTGCAGCCGCCCGGTAGCCGATTCTCACTGGCGCCCGCACCATGAGCATGTAGGACAGACAGGCGGTACCATTCGCCCCAACCTGTATATAGCAGTGGGCATCAGCGGTGCCATACAGCACCTGGCAGGTGTCAACAGTTCTAAAACCATAGTGGTTATCAACAAAGATCCGGAAGCGCCTTTCTTCAAGGCTGCTGACTATGGTGTGGTAGGCGATGCTGCTGAAGTACTGCCAAAACTGACAGAAGCAGTGCGCAAGTTTAAGGCGACGCATAATTAATAGTAACAAATTTGTATAGTAAAAGGGCCGCAATTGCGGCCCTTTTTATACTTTGCATTTAATTACCTGGATATTATATTAGTGGCCTAATCAATAATAATAATGATAATAATACTTATAAACATGAAA
>DATCSV010000185.1:0-5687 GCA_036568285.1 Flavipsychrobacter sp.
CTTTTATCTGCCCCGCAGGCGAGGTACAGCCGTTCACCGTAGCAGTAACACTATAAGTGCCTGTATCGCCAAACTGCATATTGCTTCTTGTCGGGTTCTGCGTATTGGCGTTGAAGCCGCCAACACCTGTCCAGCTATAGGTAGCACCTATTACCGTGCTTGCATTCAGTTGCAGTGTTTCGCCTACACACATGGGATTACTGTACGATACATTGGGCGTAGCAGGTATAGGGTTAACCGTAGCATAGGTGCTGTCTTTGTACAAGCAACCATTGAGATTCAGCGTAGCCACATACCAGCCCGTAGCAGCTGTGGTGCTGTTAGCTACAAAAGTATTCCGTGTATTGGCAGTAAAGCTGTTGGGTCCTGCCCAGCTATAATTTACTCCTGTAGTAGAAGCCCCTATGTTGATGTGCAAAGTATCGCCCGCGCACACGGGGCTGTTGCTGCCTGCCGATACAGGTGCAGGCATGGGTTTCACCAGCACATTTACCGTATCGGTACGGGAACAACCATTGAGTATAGCAGCCACTATATAGTTGCCGCTCATAGCTGTGGTGGTACCGGTTATAGTTGGGTTTTGCGTGGTAGAGCTATAACTGCCCGGCCCGGCCCACGACCAGCTGACACCGGACGTGGATGTAGTAGCAGTGAAGTTCAATGTCTCACCGGCGCACACAGGGGTATTGACAGTAGCTACAGGTTTGGCAGGCAAGGGTTTTACCAGCACGGTCACGGTATCCCTGAGTGAGCAGCCATTGAGTGTACCCGTCACATAATAATCGCCATTCTGCGCGGCGGTTGCGTTATTGATAAAAGGAGTAGCGCCGGAAGAATTGAACCCACCCGGGCCCGTCCATGCATAAGTGACACCTGTAGATGTGGACGATGCCGTGAAGGTGAGCGTTTCCCCGTCGCATATCGGCGCATTGGTAGTAGCACCGAAATTGGCAGGACGTGGTTTTACGACTACTGTAACCGTATCTCTTGAAATACAGTTACCATTGCCTGCGTATAATATATAGTCGCCCGACATGCCGGCCGTGGCATTAAGTAAAACCGGATTTTGAGAAGTGGACGTAAAGCTATTAGGTCCTGTCCAACTATAGCTATTACCTGAGCCATTGGCACTGCCAAAGAGTTTTAAAGTATCATCTGCACAGAGCGGTGTATTGTAAGAAGCTGTAGTACCCGTGGGGCCACTGCCAGCATTCACTACCGCCGTGGTGGTATCTTTAGCAAAACAGCCAAATAACCTGGCCATCACAATATAGTTCCCGCTGTTTGCGGGAAGAGGCGAGTAAATTTGTGGATTCTGTTGCGCGGACGCAAAGCTGCCGGGGCCAGTCCACAACCATGTAACTCCGGGTGTGGTGGTAGAGGCACTCAGTCTTAATGTATCATTGGCACATACCGGGCCATTGTTGTTTGCCACTGGTTTGGCTACGGGAGTGTTGCCTATAGCAATATCTTTACCGTTGTCATTGGATGTCCTTACGGGATTAGACGCCACTACCCTGATACGATAGCCACTACCTGATGTAATAGTCCCCGGTACAACCCAGGTGAACAAACCATTAGTATCAGAACTTATGGTGCCTATAGTAGTTGGCGAGGCGAAACTGCCGGAAGAATTGGAAAGCTGCGCCGTGAAGATATTGCTGCTTTTAAACTTTCTCGTCACACTGTACGGTATTTTCACAGTATCCCCTGCACATAACAGGGTATCATTGAAAGGCTGATTAATAGAAACAGCCGTATCGTCAATAAAGTAAAAATTGTACAGGCAGCCGCCGCCTTGTCCGGTAAGATGTTGAATACGTATAGAATCAATAGCACCTCCGGGGACGATATTCACCTGCATGTTTGCATAGCCGGTACCTGTAACCGCAAGATCGCCGTTTGTATTGGCAATAGCAGTCGCCGTAGGCCCCGAGCAACTGACGCCTGATGCACTTATATTACCGGAGTTAATGGCATAATGCGTGCCATTTATGTAAAATCCTATGATCTCCCCTGTGTGCATAATGGAGTTGTTGATACGTATTGCCCCAACGGGTGGTGAGAACGAATACATATAACCGTTTACAGAACCAGCACCAACATAATATGGGCCAGTACAGTTAGTAGCTGAGCCGGGATTGTTTATCGGTGTAACTGTCACCGATATTCCCCCTATTGTCTGCGTGCCGCTTGTGTGGTTGACCAGATATGGAGTTTGGGCAGAAACACCAAAACATGCCGTAATTAATGTGATATAGAGTATAGCATATTTCATTTCATATCGTTTATTATAGATAAAAATAGGCCTTTTTTCATCTATATGATACTCAAACGGGGGTCGCGGCTGACTTTAATTACGGTTTAATAGGCAGATACACTGTCCTCTTTATCCAAATCCTTTCTCATAATGACAGGTTAACCGTTAACATCTGCATACGTTAAGGGTGCGTTTTTATTTGGAATAGGGGGTATACTCATACCATCTTTGTGTAGCAACAATCGGAAGAAAATTTTCGGGCGTTTCAAAACAAAAACACACACAGATGACACAGGTTCCCGCTATGCAACATATCGTTAGAAAGGAGGCGAATAGAAAAATCACGCTTTTTATCGGACTACTAAGTTGCATAGTACTGGCTGTAACCTTCTGAAAAATCAATGCCTGCGGATATGGTTATGGTTTTTGTGATGATCTTCCATAATTATAGCGGGCGTTGATTTTTCCTTCAAACACGTTTCTCTCTTATCCTCTATATGTAACATGGCCCCTTGTCTAAGGGGCCTATTTGTTATTTAGTAGTTGTGTCTTCCAGTTTCGGTTCTTTCAGTTCCACCGGCTTGCCTTTCTTTCTTATGCGCATATTCATCAGTTCTACGCCAAATGAAAATGCCATGGCGAAGTACACATAATTTTTCAGATGCATTTCGTGGGCACGTTCACTATCCCATCCTTCTACTATCAGCACCATACCCACCATCACCAGGAACGACAACGCCAGCATTTTAAGGGTAGGATGTTTATGTATAAAGTTGGCTATGCGCTGGCTAAATACAAACATAATGAACATGGCTATACACACAGCTATTATCATTACCTCTACATGCTTGGCTATACCCACCGCTGTAATGATACTGTCGAACGAGAACACCATATCCACCAGCACTATCTGCCCCATTGCCGCTGCAAAAGCCTGAGATTTTGCAGATGTTTTTTGGGGTATATCTTCGTCGTCAGCCCCCTCCAGCTTGTGGTGTATCTCTTTTACCGTTTTATATAGCAGGAATAAACCTCCGGCCAGCATTACCAGGCTAGCCAGGTCAAAACCCTTGCCCCATGCAGTAAACACTGGTTTGCCTTTCTGTTGTATCAGCCAACTGAGTGCGAGTAACAACAGCACCCTCATAGCTATGCCAGCGAACATCCATACACGCCTGGCCGCAAGTTGCTTGCTCCTTGGCAGCCTGCCCATAATGATGGACACGAATATAACATTGTCTATACCCAGTACTACTTCCAGTACGGTCAGTGTTAACAAACTGATAAGCCCATCGGCGGTCAGCAATTCGTTCATTAGTGCTTGTTTTTATTGATGATCCCTTTACAGATATTTTTAGCGATGGCAGGCCCTTCGTATATAAACCCGGTGTACACCTGTACCAACGAGGCACCCGCTTCTATTTTTTCCAGCGCATCCTCAGCTGTAGATATACCGCCAACCGCTATTATAGGGAAACTACCCCCACTTTTATGGTGCAGGTAGCGTATTACCTCGGTTGCACGTTTTCGCAGTGGCTTACCGCTTAACCCACCGGCACCTATGGCTTCTACTTCCTGGGCGGGTGTTACCAGGCTACTTCGGTCTATTGTTGTGTTGGTAGCTACAATACCCTGTATACCAGTAGCGGCTACTATTTCCACTATATCGTCCAGTTGGCTGTTTGTAAGGTCTGGTGCTATTTTCAACAGAAGCGGTTTTGGTACGCCCATTTGTTCATTCAACTCTTTCAGGCGGTTAAGTATACGCATCAGGGGCTCTTTGTCCTGCAGCTCGCGCAATCCCGGCGTATTTGGGCTGCTCACATTCACTACGAAGTAATCCACTACCTCATACAAATCCTTAAAACATGCTTCATAGTCTGCCAACGCGTCGTCATTAGGCGTCACTTTGTTTTTGCCGATATTGCCGCCGACTATGATATTTTCTTTTTTATGTTTTAACCTTTGTGCCGCTACTTCTGAGCCCTGGTTGTTAAAGCCCATACGATTAATGAGCGCCTCATCTGCCGGCAAACGGAACAAGCGGGGCTTGTCGTTACCAGGCTGAGGCCGGGGTGTCACCGTGCCGATTTCGATGAACCCGAAGCCCAGGCAGGAAAGTTCATCTACCCAGCGGGCATCTTTGTCAAAACCAGCGGCCAGCCCCACCGGGTTAGGGAAACGGATACCCCACAGTTCCCGCTGTAGTGCGGGGTGGTCATATCCGTACATTCTACGCATCATCCACCGTGCAGGGGCTATTTTGCAGGCTGTGCGCAGCCAGCCCATTACCATATAATGCACCTCTTCAGGAGGGATACTGAAGAGTATTTTCCGCAATAACCGATACATGCGCCAAAGATAGATAAAGGACCTTGTATGTTTTTTAACATTTTCACATCAGTAGTGTATCAGCCTATCTCTTATCTTTAAACCGAATATGCGTGATTGTTTTACCTTATTGGGCGTTATTGTCTCCTGGCTGACGCATACGCTTGTATGCGCCCAACCTATGCAGGGGCATGTGCTGGACGTAAGTGACGGTAAGCCGGTGCAGGGGGTGGTAGTATATAATATTTATACCGAGGAAAAAATGATCAGCAGCAATGAAGGTGCCTTTACAGTAATAGTGGAAGAAGGACACCTGGTGGAATTCCGAAAGGACGGTTACAAGGTGCTTAGGGTACGCATACCGCAGGGCAAACGCCCATCCTACTTCAGGGTAATGATGCAGGAACTGGGTACTGATGTAGAGGACTATATGCACAGTCGCCGGGCGGCACCCGATTACAAAACTGACAGCGCAAAGTATTATGCCTTATATAAAGAGTCGCTGGAAGTGCCACGCCTGACGGGGATAGATGTAATACAGCATCCCTTCAGTGCTATGAGTAAGAAAAACAGGCAGATATGGGCTTTCCAGGATGAATATCGGTTTTACCAGGAGCAGAAATATATAGATTACACTTTCAATCCAAAGCTGGTACACCGTATAACCGGTCTTGAGGGCGATAGCCTGCAGGGATATATGGAGCTGTTTCGCCCTACATACGAACAGTTGAGAAGCATGAGCGAGTATACTTACTTCAATTATATCAAACGTACCGCTGAAGCTTATCGGCGCAGGGGAATCCGCAGCAAGTGGCCACACAGCAGAGGCAGCCAGTAGAGCCGCCCGATTCCTAACCTGAAACACCTGTCAACAGGCCTTTTCATACAGTTTCCCTTTTGTTAATCGCTCGTTAACCGCTTGCAAACAACTAGTTAACAACTCCCATTTTTTTTTCAACCATCCACTGCAATCGCATCTTTGTGTAGAGGTATTTTACCCATTAGTTTAAAAGACTAAAAAATTGTAAGAGAGAGCCTGAACTAAAAAGATCAATTGACCGTTCCGCATAGCGGGGCATAAAAAGGATGAAAATGG
>DATCSV010000186.1:0-4770 GCA_036568285.1 Flavipsychrobacter sp.
TTGCAGTATTCATAAAAACAAGGTAACGGAAGAAGAACTGTACGAACACTATAAGAGTATTAAGAGCATGTATAGTGACAAATACGTTGTGGTGTTAAGGGATGAATTTGTAGCGGTAGGCAGTAGCAGCTACTTTTATTATGAGTGCAGGCTGAAAGATGAGCTATACCGCCAGCCAGGCAAACCAGCCTATGAAATCAACGACACCGCGATGACCGGTGTTATAGTACCCAATTATTTCTGTTTTTATCACTTTCTGCAGGATGGGAAGGCCGTATATCTTGCCAGTGACTATCAAGGAGATATTGAAGGACTCGATGGATTCCGCCGGCAATGGCAGCAAATCAGCAACTCTTTCAAGCTCAATTAGAGTTGCTGATTTGTTGCAGTTTTATCAGGCCGCCATTTTCCTGCATTCCTCGGCACAGCGCCTGCAAGCTTCAGCACATTCCTTACAATGTTCTGTTTCATGTTGGGCACACTCGTCAGCACACTTGTCGCATATTTGCGCGCATAGGTTACATATTTCCCCGGCCCTGCTGGTGTCATAAATCAACATTTCGGCGGTAGCCTTACATATAGCCGCACATTCCAGGTCCATCCTGATACATTCGGTCATTTTCTGCACATTGTCTTCTTTCAGGCAGCTATTGGCGCAATGGTTACATATTGCTGCACACTCAAGGCATGCCTCTATACACTGTTTGTTTTCGTGATAACCCATAAAATCAATGTTTTAAGTCAGATAATAGGATGCAAAACAACGGCAGGGGCAGATTGTTGACTCCGAAAAAGACATGTTCCCGGCAGATGTTAACGAAATAAATCCCGTTAACATTTAATTTTTCATAGTATATTAGCGGTTCAAACCGGAAAATAAAAAAACATGCGTGTACTGATTCTCACTTTGCTGATGGCAGCTTCAGTTGCCGTATATGCAAAAAAGCCTTCTGCGGCTTCTGCAAGGTCTGCATACGAAACATTCACATTATTTAACGGCAACCTTCAATTAGACATTCCACCGATACTCAAAAAAGAACGAGAGTATTACCACTACTGGGATAAGTGCCCTGATGGAGGATATACGATAGTCTTTTCGGCCAAATGCACGCGCAAGGCCGGGATGAACATGCAATTGAATATCCACGACCATGTGACCGACCCGCACAGCACACACGGACTATACGACCCACGCAAAAGCTGCCTGAAAAATGCAACAGTGCTGCACGACACTACATATTTTATTGGCAGCAAACAGTATACTATCCTTGCTACATTGTCAAGGAAAGGGAAGGGTTCAGACACCCGCACCAACAATTATTACCTGACTTACTATATAGTGGCAGACGGACGTATGCTGGAAATGCGCTACAACTATTGGGCAGAAGATGATAAAGGACTTGCCCACTGGCGTGATATGTCCTACGATATAGCCAATTCGATAAAGTGGTACAGCCAGGGCTGGGTAACAGCTAAAAACTAAGGTTGGGGTGTATCAATATGCACCGGGTGAAGATACTCGATGTCTGTAAGCTCGTTGCTTTGGAGATTGGCATTGTGGATCTTCCAACCGTATTTTGACTCCTTGTTTTCATATTCCTGCCAATGAATGACATTGCCTTGCATATCCCGCCTCCAGATATCCGGCGGATGTCCCTGCAAAAGAGCGGCCTTGTTCCATACCTTTCTTTTTACACCTGTAGTCAATTTACCCTTATCAGTGTTTCCCTTCATTAAGACTATCGCTTACCGTTCAGAATTAAAAAGAGATTAAATATAATACAATGGTTGAATAAAAAAAAGCAAGTAATCCATCGGAGTTCTTGCTTTTTACAGGTAAACTTAGTGTCTGCATATATAGAAAGGTAATGGTTATCAATAGGTTGGGTATTGCACTGAAAAAAGAGCAAAAAATAGCAATTAAATTGGTTTGGGTTGCGACATGGCAGTTGCTTTCATGCTACTTACCATATTTCAATAGCCACCTATATTCCATAAGGGATCACATTGCGCCGGGCACAATGCAGTTAAAATACCTCTAATTTGACTACAGACGGTTATTAAACCGTAAATTTGCTAATCGTGGTTTCAGAGCGTGAGAGAGATTGATTATTAAGACGTAATACAGGAATAAATGACAGAATTCAGGCCGGGAAGGTTCCAGATTTTGCCCACTATAGTTAAGAATTTAATTATCATCAATGCCATCATGGTATTTGCCCAATTTGTGTTGGAGAAGTTTGGCATTGACCTTGCTAACTACCTGGGGCTGCATTACTGGAAATCAGAGTACTTTATGCCCTGGCAGTTTTTGACGCACATGTTCATGCATGGCGGCATAGCGCATATATTTTTCAACATGTTTGCCCTGTGGATGTTTGGTAGTGTGCTGGAAAATATCTGGGGACCGAAACGATTCCTGACCTTCTACCTGATATGCGGGCTGGGGGCGGCAGTATTGCATATGGCAGTGGTGGCTTACGGTTTTTATGGTATAGAGCAGGCATTTCATGCATACCAGGCTAATCCTACTGTTGAGCATATGCGGGCATTTATAGACGAGCATGTTAACCGCCCCACGGGCAACACGCTGATAAACGAAGTGTACAATACCTATAACTATTGGGTGAGCCACCCCGGCACAGACATGTCGCAGGAATCCATAACCGCTATCCACCATTATTTACAAGGGTACACTTATCCTCCAACGGGGCAGTACTTCAGTGGTGTTTTCGATGAGGCAACTGTTGGGGCATCTGGTGCGGTTTTCGGCATACTTTTCGCCTTCGGGTATCTTTTCCCCAATACGCTGCTTTATATATACTTCCTGGTGCCGATCAAGGCCAAATATGTAGTGGGCGGACTTGCCGTCATTGAGCTTTTATCCGGTTTTCGCAATTCTGCCGGTGATAACGTGGCGCATTTTGCACACCTGGGCGGTATGCTGGTAGGTTTCATCATGCTGAAGATATGGAACAACCGCAACCGCAATCAATTTTATTAAGTTTGCCAAAGAGAAAGTATTGAAATGATAAGGACGCAAAAGGGTATACCGGCTTTTGAACAAAATGCAGTACTTAAGCTCATCATAGCATCGGGCATAGGTTTCATCGCTTACCATCTTACCCGTGTTACAATGATGGTAGCGGAAGCTGACCCCTCGTTATTCGGAAAATATTTTACCATCAACACCGCTTTGCCGCCGGTGAATATGTTCCTGTCTAAGTTCTGGACACTGTTTACATATGGCTGGATACACGATGGCTTCTGGGTATTGTTCAGCAATATGATATGGTTGTACGCCTTTGGCTCGGTAGTGCAGATGCTGATAGGGCACCGGCAGCTGATACCCATGTTTGTATATTGCCTGTTGGTAGGCGGCATTTTTTACGAAGTAGGGCAGTTGATACCCGGCAGCTACTTCAGCGGCAGGACGGCTATGTTTGGCGCGCAGGGTGGTATAGTGGGCCTTTCCGTTGCAGCGCTTACATTAGCACCCGGCTACAGGTTTTACCTGGGAGAAACGATACGCATACCAATATGGGTAGTGGCTGTTATATTTTACGTACTGCAACTCATGAATGCGAATATCAACTTCGAGGGGGCACCTACTTTTGTGCTGCTGGGCGGGGCAGCTATGGGGTATATGTATGTCGTATTGCTGCGCAGCGGCTACAAGCCCGGCGACTGGATATATGACATTACAGACAAAGTCAACAGCCGTTTTGAAACTGACGATCGTGTTTATATGAACAGGAGCAATACCCGCAGAAACCGTACTATGAGTATGTACACACCTAAGCCGAAGCAGGGTATCACGCAAAATAATATTGACGAAATACTGGACAAAATAAACCAGAAGGGCTACGACGCCTTGAGTAAAGAGGATAAGGAGACGCTGATGAAGGCTTCGGGCGGGAAGGATAACTGATAACAGCTATTGTTGAAAAATACCATACTACAATTCATCAGGCGGTTCCTGGGCCGTATTGTGCTATTGCTGAACCTGGGAGCAATAGTATGGCTGGGTATTTGCGTAGCAGCTGCGTATACCCACCCTGCATCCGTCAGGTATATTTCCATTTTCAGCCTCAGCACTCCCTTTGCCATATTGGCAAATGTGTTTTTCATATTTGCCTGGCTGATACTCTCTACCCGCAAAATACGGGCTTTGCTCTCAGCAGTCGCCCTGGTTGCTTCTTACAAAATAGTTGCTACAATCTTCGCCATGAATTATTTCAAGGAGAACGATTTCAGCAACAAGCCTAATACAGTGAAGGTCATGCATTGGAACGCCCACGGTATGGGCCTGTTTGACGAGCCTCACAGTAAGGAACAAAAGAATAAGATAATAGACTACCTGAACAGTGTTGACGCAGACATCATCAGCCTGCCGGAATTCGCTGTGCGCAAAACAGAGATCAATACAACCACTGCACAAACGATCATGCGCAACAACGGCTATAAAGATTACCGTTTCCAGGCAGATAATACTTTGGGCAAAAACATCTTCCTGGGTACAGCTATTTTTTCCCGGTACAAGATCTATAATTTCAAAGCGCACAAGCTGTCGGACTATATATACATGCTGCAAAACGATGTAGTGTTGCCTGGCGCTGATACCATACGCATGTTTTCCGTGCACCTGGCTACCTTCGGCCTCAGCGACAATGATAAGGACTATATAGAGGAAATAGCGGTGAACGGTGAGAAAGCTGATATTGTTCTTTCGCGCTCCTATTTATGGAAGTTCAACTATGCCTTTCTTCG
>DATCSV010000187.1:0-7491 GCA_036568285.1 Flavipsychrobacter sp.
TGGGTTTTATTGTGTATATTTGTTTGTTAATATTGTGTGGCAACATCCCTGCCGTACCGGTGATGCCCAGGCTTGGTGGGCAATTTAGCGGGTGAAGTGTCTTTCAAAATTAACATCAAAGTAGTGGGTAAGTTGTTTCAATTATTCCTGGCATCCTTCTTACCGGTCTTCTTGATAGGCACGAGCCGTAACCAGTAGTAACACTATGAACAAACAAAGGCACAAAAAAACATCAAAAAGAGAGCATAACGGAACCATGGAGAACCAAAAATGTAAACAGCAATGAAAAAGGGTCGATAAACGGAACTATAAAGAACCATTCACGCTCATTCCCTGATTACTTCGATTGGCTCAGCTGAGCATACAGCACCCTTATTAATCCGTCTGCCAGGCCTATCTTGGGCACGTATATTTCTTCGGCCCCGGCCCACCGCATGATGGACGAGTAGATCTGCAACGCAGGCACTATCACGTCGGCACGGTCGGCGCGCAGGTTGTACAGGTGCATGCGCTCTTCTACCGTGCTGGCGCTCAGCTCTTTATGGTAGTCTTTTATCAGCTCAAGGGGTAGGGGTTTTCCTTCCTTGCGTTTCGAGAGGGAGAATATCTTGTTGATATTACCGCCAGTGCCTATGGCATCCAATGGCTGGTAATCCCTTACATGGGTTTTGATGTACCATTTCATGTGCTCCCACTGTTCTTCTGTCACCTGGTCGTTCAGCATCCTGATGGTACCTATATTGAAGGACTCTTTGAAGACCGTCTGGCCTTTGGCAAAGAGGGTTACCTCGGTGCTGCCGCCGCCCACGTCTATGTACAGGTAAGAGTTGATATTGTTCAGGTTGTCGGCTATATGGGTTTCGTACAGTATGGTGGCCTCCTCCATGCCGGTGATGATGTCTATCTCAATACCCGTATCGGCTTTTATCTCCTTCATGATTTCTTTGCCGTTGGTGGCATCGCGCATGGCAGAGGTGGCACAGGCCTTGTAAGACTCTACTTCGTATATGTCCATCAGCATCTTGTATATCCTGATGGTGTCCTGCAGCTTCTTTTTCTTCTTTTCAGAAATAAACCCTGTGCTGAATACGTCGAAACCCAGGCGCAGAGGGATGCGCAGCAGGGTGAGCTTGGTATAGTCAACAGTACCGTCTTTGTATACCGATGCCTGTGCAATCAGCAGCCTCGCGGCGTTCGACCCAATGTCTATGGCAGCTAATATCAACCTGTATATTTTTTCTTACGCAGGAACTCGTATATGGCTAACTGGGAGCGTACAACAGGGTCGTCCTTTTCACGGGCCACATATTCGTTCTTCTGTTCGTTATCTAATATACGGGCTTTTACGTTTCCCGAAAGCTGAATATTCAGGATGTGGATTAATTCCTGCTGGATGTCTTCGTCGAATATCGGGCAGGCGGCCTCTATACGGTGGTCCAGGTTGCGCACCATCCAGTCGGCTGACGATATAAACACCTTCGGCTGTCCGCCATTGTGGAATACGAATACACGGGCATGCTCCAGGTATTCGTCAATGATACTGATAGCATGTATTTGTTTCTTAAAAGCTTTCTGATTGGTATATGCGCAGCAACTACCGCGTACTATCAGCTTTACGTCTACACCGGCTTTCGCTGCTTCGTACAGTTTGTTGATGAGTACTTCGTCTACCAAGCTGTTGAGCTTTACAGTTATTGCTGCTTCCTGGTTCTTTTTGGCTGCCTTTATTTCTTTGTCCACAAGGTCTACGAAGAAGGGGCGCATGTTAACAGGGGCTACCGGCAGGGTTTTACACTTGTTGAGCAGCGCGAAGTTTTGTACCGGGCTTTCCATAAAGGTAAACATGCGGTTGATATCGGCTACTATGTTGCGGTTGCTGGTCAGCAGACAATGGTCGCCGTAGTAGCGCGCCGTATTCTCATTCAGGTTTCCGGTGGATACAAAGGCGTATTGCTTTATTTTCTTAAACTCCCGTTTTTTGATGACGCAGAGTTTGGCATGTACCTTCATGTCGGGCAGGCCTATGAATACTCGTACACCCTCTTCTTCCAGGCGTGCTTTCCACTGCAGGTTAGCTTCTTCGTCAAAGCGGGCCCGCAGTTCCAGCACCACGGTTACTTCTTTGCCATTGCGCACGGCGTTTACCAGTGCGTTCACTATTTTAGAATCTTTGGCAAGGCGGTAGCAGGTTACCTTTATGCTTTGTACAAAGGGGTCTATGGCGGCTTCGCGCAGCAGGTCTATCACCGGGTCAAACGAATGATAGGGGAAATTGAGCATGATGTCTCTTTTGTCCATTACCTCCATAATACGGCAAGGCTGATGCAGCAGCGGATGCACAAAGGCGCCGGGCCGCGGTTGTATGTCTTCAAAAACACTGGACGGGAAATCCATGAAATCTTTGAAGTTGTGTATGCGGCTGCCGGGTATCAGGTTGTCCTTCTTAGACAGGTTGAGTCTTTTGATGAGATAGTCCAGCAGGTTGGCATCTATACTACGGTCAAATACAAAGCGCGTGGCTCGTCCGCGCTTCCGGTTTTTCAGGCCCTTTTCTATCTTGTCTATAACGCTGGTGGTAATATCGTTATCTATATCCAGTTCGGCATCGCGGGTCACTTTTATGATGTACCCGAGAAAACGGTTGAAGCCGAATTGCGCAAACAGGTTAGGGAGGTTGTAGCGGATAATGTCTTCCAACAATATTATGTCATGCTGCCCGGGCTGAGATGGCAGGATGATGAACCTGGGTAGTACGCGGGTAGGTATTTCTATCAATGCATATCGTTGCAACATCGGGTTGTTGGTATTTCCCAGTACGCAGGCCATGTAGATAGACTTATCCCTGAGCAGGGGCATATGCGGTATACTCTCTATCATCAGCGGGATGATCTGTGTGCGTACCTTGTCATGGAAGTAATTTGTGACAAACTCCTTTTGTGCTTTACCCAATTGGCGGTCGGTCTTGATGTAGATATTCTTGCCCTGCAGTACGTCTATTATTTCGTTGAAGGTTTCATCAAATATGGTCTGCTGGTGCATCACTATCTGTTGTATGCGCGCCAGTATCTTGTCCGGGTTTTGCTCCAGGTGCACTTTGGCTGTTTTGCCCAGGCGTACCATCCGGGTAAGTGTAGCTACCCGCACCCTGAAAAATTCATCAAGATTGTTGGAAAAGATACCTATGAAACGCAGCCTGTCAAATATATAGTTTTTGGGGTCTTGTGCTTCCTGTAATACACGTGCGTTAAAGGATAGCCAGCTGATGTCCCTTGCTATAGTATGCTTGTTCGATTTCACAAATACAATGTTTTGTTTTACTGTGGTGCAAAACTAACCGCTGCATCTCTCAGAAGCGATACCGGCAAGATACGAAACGTAAAATTTACAATTTCTTAATACTGGCGATTGTTGCGCTGGTTGAGTACCCTTCTACAAATGGGATGATTTCAACGCTGCCTCCATACCCCTGTACAAATCCGGCCCCTACTATATTGTCGATGGTATAATCGCCACCTTTAACCAATACATCGGGCCTGATGGTTTTTATCAGCTCTTCGGGTGTGTCTTCTTCAAACAGGCATACAGCATCAGTACACAGTAAGGATGCCATCTGGAATATCCTCTCCTCCTCGTGGTTGATAGGACGGTCTTCGCCTTTCAATCTTTTTACGGAGCTATCTGAGTTGATACCTACCACCAATACATTGCCCAGGTTGGCGGCTGCTGCCACCAGGTGCAGGTGGCCGTGGTGCAGTATGTCGAAACATCCGTTGGTAAATACTATCTTTTTGCCAAACGAACGCCATATGTTGCACTGTCTGAGCAGTTGCTCACGGTTACGTATCTTATGCTGTATCCACTGCAGCTTATCCATGTTTCAGCTTTTTGTTGTTGTATATGGGCAATAATATTAATGCAGCCACTCCCAGTATTACGACAACCCCGGTTTGTACCGTCCACGATACCCAACCGAAAGCCAGCCCGTGTGCTTCGGCTATGCCGTAGTACATCAATATCTTCCCTACCAGGTAGGGGTAGGCACCTATACCGCCCTGGGTGGCTATCATACCTATGCTGCCGAATACCAACACCACCAGTGCACATAATCCGCTAAGATGTTCAAGTTGCCCCATACTCCAGAAGCCCAGCACCAGCAGGAACCAGTACGAGCCCCATATCAGCAGGGTGTATAACAGGAACATGCCCCGCTTCTTCAGCTTGAAAATTGATTTGATACCGTCGCCCAGCCCTTTGATGAACTGGCCCACTTTGGTTTGGCGGATGCGTTTGAGTAATAAGATAAATGCTATCAATCCTGCAAATCCCACAGCCAGGAATACCTTAAAATAAATTGTACCGGCCACGCCCTTCGCATTGCTCGACATGGTGCCGAACAGCCCCTCTGCATAGTCGCCGATATAGCTGGCCTGGAAGACGAAAGCTGCTATGGTAATGATAATCAGGCACACCATGTCAAATGCCCTTTCTGCTACAATGGTGCCTATCATCTTATCGGCAGGCACCTTTTCGTAGCGGGCAAGTACTGTACACTTGGCTACCTCGCCGGCACGTGGCAATACCAGGTTGGTAATGTAGCCTATCAATACGGCGAAAACCGTATTAGTGGTAGATGCTTTGATATGTACCTGCTCCAGCAGCAACTTCCAACGGAGTGCCCTGAAATAATGGGACAGAAAACCTATAATGAAAATGGGCACCAGCAGCCATATCCTCACCCCCTTTATCGCTTCCACCATTGCTGCCTTATCCTCGTCAGACAATTTGCCCGACATATACAGGATAATAGCGATGCCCAGCCCAAGGAAAATAACATACTGCAATACCGTGAGCAGGACTTTTTTATTCATAAGCGATTGCTTTATAGCTTATTACCTGTTTTTGGGAATATAACCACAGGTGTATAGTTTTTGGCTTCCTCTGTATCCATTATGGCATAGGAAACGATTATTACTGTATCTCCTGCCTTCACTTTATAGGAGGCGGGGCCATTCATGCATATCATGCCACTGCCACGGGTGCCCTTTATTACATAGGTCTCCAGTCGCTCACCATTAGCCATATTCAGCACTTGCACCTTCTCATGCTCCAGCAGGTTAGCCGCATCCATCAGGTCCTCATCAATAGTGATACTACCCATATAGTGCAGGTTAGCCTCTGTCACCGTCACATGGTGCAGTTTCGACTTCATTACATGAATTTGCATAGCGCCGCAAAGGTACTAATAAGAAATATGATTTTGGGCAATGGAACGATAGTTTATGGTAACGTTTAGTTAATTGACATTTATATTGTTCTTAATATCGCAGAAAACAACCTTTATGGCCAAAACTGAGAAAATTCAACTCGTTCATCCTGCCGGCAAAAACGCCCCGCGCATCAGTACCGAAACGTATTTGCTCATCAGCGATGCCATTATAAAAGTGTTGCAACAACAGCAGCCGCTCAGCTTTGCCGATATGGCCCGGGAGGTGCGGCAGTATGTAAGCGCCAATTCGCCGGGATTTGAGGGCTCGGTAGAATGGTTTACTGTGAGCATAAAGCAGCATATGGAAGCTGAGGGGATAATTGAAACCGTAACAGAAAAAGGCAGGAAGATGCACCGGCTGACGTAACAATAACCGTAGGCATGACGAAAATCACTAAAGCAAGCAACTGATGTTACAATATACGGCCGGATAGTTGGGTAGATTGCAATAAATGCAATAGTTATGAAAAACTACCAGGTAATAATAGTAGGCGGCGGGAATGCAGGAATTTCTGTAGCCGCACAGTTAAAGCGCAAAAAACCGCAAATCGAAATAGCGGTTATAGAGCCTTCCGAAAAACATTATTACCAGCCTGCATGGTCGTTGGTAGGTGGTGGGGTGTTTGATATTAAAGACACAGTGAGGACGGAGGCATCTGTTATACCTGAAGGGGTAATATGGTTGAAGGACGCTGTGGCAACTTTCCAACCTGAACAGAATATGCTCACGACTAAAAAAGGTGAACAATACACGTACAGCTTTTTGATAGTGTGCCCGGGTATACAGCTCGACTGGGACGCGGTAAAAGGGCTTAAAGAAACATTGGGCAAAAACGGCGTAACCAGCAACTATATATTTGATACCGCACCCTATACGTATGAAGTTCTAAAGTCGTTAAAGCCCGGTCAAAAAGCTCTGTTCACCGCCCCCGGCACACCTGTTAAGTGTGGCGGTGCACCCCAGAAGGTGATGTACCTGTCTGCCGACTACTTGCAGAAGCATAACATACATGATGTTACAGTAGATTTTTGCACAGCCGGTGGTGTAATCTTCGGCATAAAAGAATACGCGGACGAATTGCTGAAAGTGGTGGGTAAATATGGCATCAGGCTAAGTTTTAAACACGACCTGGTAGCCATAGACGGTCCGGCACATAAAGCAACCTTCAAAGTAACAGCGCCGGATGGAACCGTAAATATGGTGGAGAAGGAGTTTGACATGATACATGTTACTCCCCCACAAAGCGCACCCGACTTTATTAAAAACAGTCCACTGGCCGATAAGGCAGGCTGGATCGATCTGGATAAAGACACACTACAACACACCAGGTATCCAAATGTATTCGGATTGGGCGATGCCGGTAACACACCCAACTCAAAAACAGGTGCTGCTGTAAGGAAGCAGGCACCGGTAGTGGTAGCTAATGTGGTGGCGGCCCTGGCAGCGCAGTCATTACCTGGTACATATAATGGCTATGGTAGTTGCCCGCTGATAGTAGGGTACGGAAAACTGATACTGGCGGAGTTTGACTATGATAATAAGCGCATCGAAACATTTCCCTTCGACCAAAGTAAGCCGCGCTGGAGCATGTGGGCGCTAAAAAAGTATGTGCTGCCATGGATGTACTGGAATAAAATATTAAAAGGAACGGCTTAGGGTGACACTGTAAACATATCTGTGTGCAAATCTTCTCCACTTGGAGAGGCATGGAGAGTCCTACCTCAACCTTTCTTTAAGCTTCCATAGCATCGAATCATTTTTGCGTAGTACGAGGTACAACTGGCGCTTGCCGCCAAAGTTGCGGAAGAATTTTTCTACGCCAGGGTCCATACTGCCTTCAAAGTCAAAACCGTTCATGCCCAGTGTTTTTGAATGCTTGATGGCATGCCATATCAGGGCTGTCATGCTGCGGTTGTCTTTGGCGGCGGGGTTGTTGCTGCCTACCAGGTAATAAGCCTGCATACCATCCCAAACATGCCATAGTATGGATTGTACTTCCCCATCGCGCCGGGCCACCCATAGTGCTGTGCTCTCGTGCTGCACACAGGCATCAAATATAGCCTGTAACTGCAACTGGGTAAAGTGCATGCGCACGTCCTTTTTATCCAGAGTAGCTTTTTGAAAACCCCAGAGTTGTTGCAGCATTTCGGGTTCGTTGCTTATAGTCAGTTCCTTATCGGCCTTGCGTATATTGCGGCGGTAGTCTTCGTGCAGGCGGCTGAAT
>DATCSV010000188.1:0-8746 GCA_036568285.1 Flavipsychrobacter sp.
CTATGATATTGGCGGTGATTTTCACATTTGTTTTAACTATCGGCGCAAATGCACAGGAAAAGCCTTTGCAGTTCAATACTATTGAGCCGGATAGCCTGGCAGATAGTCTGAAAATAACACACACCCTCATTGGCCTGCGCGACAGCTTGTTAAATGATACCACACTGGCGGCCGATTCAGTGGATACTGCCTCAAGGCGCAGCCTGGAAGAAAGGCTGGGAATAAAAATATCGCCCGATGCGCTGCCTTCTGAGGTTAAATCGGAAGCAGCGGACTCTGCCGTGCTGGATATGCGCAGGAATATTTACTATCTGTACGGCAAAGCCAAGGTGAATTACGAGGATATGGAACTGAATGCCGGCAAGATCATATATGACCAGTCGAGCAACATGGTGACTGCCGGCCCCCTGTCTGATACGGCTGTGAAACTTAAAGACAGGCCCAGTTTTTCGCAGGGGCAGGAAAAATTCACCTACGACACTCTGCAATACAACTTTAAGAGTAAGCGGGCAATAGTACGCAATCCTAAAACGCAGTACGGAGAAGGATTTGTATTCAGCCAGCAGGTAAAACGCAACCCGGACCAATCCATATACGGCTACAGGAACCTGTACACCACTTGTGCGTTGGACACACCGCACTTCGGTATCAGGGCGCAAAAAATAAAGGTAATTCCCGGCAGGGTAGTAGCTTCCGGCCCCGCTAATATTACGGTGGAGCAGGTGCCTACACCGCTGTTCCTGCCGTTCGGGTTGTTCCCCATCAGCAAGGGGCAACGTTCCGGCTTCCTGCTGCCCACTTATACTATCGAGGAGGGCCGTGGTGTAGGTCTGCTGAATGGAGGATATTATTTCAACCTGGGGCAGCATATGGACCTGGAGGCACGCGCCAATATCTACTCTAAAGGTAGCTGGCAAACCAGCGGACGGACCAACTATGCGAACAGGTATAGATATAATGGCGGACTGGTTTTCACGTATGCATACAATAAAACCGGTGAAGAATTTGAACCCGGTGCACAGATAGAAAAAGCGTTCAACGTACGCTGGTTGCACAATACCGATCCTAAAGCTCGCCCCGGCCAGCAGTTCAGCGCTTCAGTAAACGCAGGTACCTCGTCCTTCAACGCTAACAACACATACGATGCTGAACAAATACTGAATAACCAGTACCAGTCAAATATTACCTATTCCAAATCCTGGGCCAACAGGCCCTTTACGTTGGCTGTTGGTGCGCGTCACAGCCAGGAAGCGTCTACGGGGCAAGTGAACGTTACGCTACCCGAGGTATCGTTTTTTGTCAACCAGTTCAACCCCTTCCAGGGCAAGAACAGCCTGGGTACCCGGTGGTATGAGAAAATCACCACCAGCTATACTTTCACCGGGCAGAACCAGTTGATATTTACCGATAGCCTGTTCAATCTGTCTAAGCTCAATATTGGTGACTTCAACAATGCGATGAAGCATACCATACCTATCAGCGCTTCGTACAATGTGCTGCGGTTTGTCAACCTGACCTTCGGCGCAAACTATAATGAGTATTGGTATACCCGGCAGACCTTCAAAAGGTATGACTATACAGGCGACAGTGTAGCTCAGACATTAAACAGGGGATTTTTTACAGCACGCGACTACAATGCCAATATCAGTGCCAATACACGTATATACGGGTTGAAGATGTTTAAGAAAGGTAAGTTGATGGGTATCAGGCACGTCCTTACGCCCAGGGTGTCGCTTAACTACGTGCCCGATTTTGCCAAAGCTCCTTACCGGTTTGGGTATGAAACAATTATTGACCCCCGCGCTGAGCCACAATATGTGTCGCCATACGAGGGCTCGCTGTTGGGCGCTCCCTCACAGCTAGGAAACTTCAGCAGTATAGTTGGATTTGGTTTTGATAACAACCTACAGATAAAAGTAAGGTCTGATAAAGACAGTACAGGTTTTAAGAACATCAGGCTGATAGACAATTTCGCAGTAAACTCCGGTTACAACCTGGCAGCGGATTCATTCAACTGGCAGAATATAGCTGTGTCCTTCAATACCCTGTTGTTCAATATCGTTAACGTCAACGCCAACCTGAATTATGATCCTTATGCTTTTGATACAGCCCGCAATGCCAGGAAAAACCTCACCATGTGGGAGCAGGGTACGGGTATAGCAAGGTTTACCAGTGCCAATGTATCCATGGGTGCGCAACTGAGGCCAACCAGGCAGCAAACCAACAACCCCGCGGCTAATACAGATGAGTATAAGCGGCTGACCATGTATGGCATAGATGATATATATTACGACTTTAATGTTCCCTGGAACCTGGGGCTTACCTATTCACTGGGTGTAAATAAAAGATACCTGCCCGAATCGAGAAAAGATACGCTGGCCGTAGATAATCATAATATAAGTATCAACGGAGATATTAACCTGACCTCGCGTTGGAAACTGACGGCCAGCACCAGCTTCAACCTGGTACAGAAAAAGCTGCAGATGACGCAGATAAACATCGTTCGCGACCTGCACTGCTGGGAAATGATATTGACTGCGGTACCCTTCGGCGAGAGGAAGTTTTACAATTTTACCCTGCACGTAAAAGCTACCGTACTGCAAGACCTGAAACTCCTGCGCCGCCGCGACTACAGGGACGCGGTTTTCTAACTTAATCATCATATCTCTTACCATAATTGATTATGCTAAGCCGTGCTATTTGACTATTTTTGTGCTCCGATAGTATAAAAGCATATAAAAAATATATATGGCACTAGTTGATCTTGTAATGCCCAAGATGGGTGAAAGTATAATGGAAGCTACTGTTTTGAAATGGCACAAACAGCCCGGCGACCATGTGAATATGGATGAAACCATTTTGGAAATAGCTACCGATAAAGTAGACAGCGAAGTGCCGTCTACGGCCGAAGGTGTTATTAAAGAAATACTTTTTAATGTGGATGATGTGGTGCCTGTAGGCACAGTGATAGCCCGTATAGAAACGGGCGGTGCTGCGGCTGAACAACCTGCGCAACAACAGGCTGCTCCTGCTCCGGAACCACCAAAGCCGACCCCCGCGCCTGCTCCACAGCCGCAACCACAGCCTGCCGCTGCACCGCAACCGGCAGCCGCCACTTCGGGTACTACGGGTGGCAACCGCTTTTACTCTCCGCTGGTATTGAATATAGCAGCTAAAGAAGGCATCGGCATGGCCGAGCTGGAAAATATACCCGGTACCGGTGCTGAAGGGCGTGTGTCTAAAAAAGATATACTGGCTTATGTGGCCAACCGTAAGAACGGTGCACCTGCTGCGGCACCTGCAGCAGCGCCACAGGCTGCCCCGACCCCTGCACCCGCACAATCTGCGCCGGCTGCAGCTCCTGCACCCGCAGCGCAGCCTGAAGTGAACTACGGCGACAACGTGGAAATAATTGAAATGGACCGTATGCGCAAGATGATTTCGGAGCATATGGTGCGCAGCAAAGCAACTTCGGCACACGTAACCAGCTTTACAGAGGCTGATGTGACCAACATCGTAAAATGGCGGGAGAAGGCGAAAGGTGAATTCCAGAAGAAATACAATGAGAAGATCACCTTCACCCCGATATTCATTGAGGCGATAGTAAATTGTATCCGTAAGTTCCCGATGATCAATGCCAGTGTGGACGGTACAAAGATCATAGTGAAGAAAGACATCAACATAGGTATGGCTGCAGCACTGCCCAGCGGCAACCTGATAGTGCCTGTTATTAAAAATGCGGATACCAAAAACCTGCTGGGCCTGAGCAAGGATGTAAACGGCCTGGCCAATGCTGCCCGCAACAACAAGCTGAAGGCTGATGATACACAAGGCGGTACATTTACCCTCACTAACGTGGGTACCTTTGGTAGCCTGATGGGTACGCCGGTTATCAACCAGCCGCAGGTAGCGATACTGGCGGTGGGTACTATCAAGAAACGCCCGATGGTTTTAGAAACAGAGGATGGCGATGTAATAGCTATACGCCATATGATGTACCTGAGCATGAGCTACGACCACAGGATAGTAGATGGATCATTGGGTGCCAGCTTCCTGACAGCTGTGGCTAACGAACTGGAAGCATTTGATGTGAACAGGGCTGTATAGGAATCAGTACAACGAAATATAGAAAGGGCTGCAAGTGCAGCCCTTTTCGTTTGTATGATATTCATTAAGTCTATTGCCCTTTTGCCTTCATGCTATACGTAATGCGCAGGTACACAAATCCTGCAATACCGGCTACCAGCGATGCGATAATAATAGCCACCTTGGCTGTGGTTTGTATCTCCGGTACCTTAAATGCCAGGGTAGACATAAAAATAGAAATGGTAAAGCCTATGCCGGCCACCATTCCCACGCCAATGATCTCTTTCCAGCGCAGGTTGCCGGGCAGCGCTGCTATTCCCACTTTCACTGCTATCCAACTCAGTAGGGCAATACCAAGGGGCTTGCCCAGTACCAGCCCGGTAACAATACCGTGGTGTACGGGAGAGGTGAAAATATTGCCATAAGTATCCGG
The DNA here is from genome assembly GCA_036568285.1 of Flavipsychrobacter sp. GTDB lineage: Bacteria > Bacteroidota > Bacteroidia > Chitinophagales > Chitinophagaceae > UBA5543. The sequence continues at coordinate 4,520 of DATCSV010000188.1, forward strand.
GAGCACAATGGCTGTATTAGCCAGGGCAAATATCGGGAGTATCACGAAGTTGACCGGATCGTGCATACTATGTATCAGGTCCTCAATCTTGTGCAGCGGAATAGTAAATGCCAGCAACACGCCTGCAATGGTGGCATGCACACCTGAATTGTAAAAGAAGTACCATAGGAACAAACCCAGCAACATGTATATATAATAGCGTTTTATCTTCAGCAGGTTCAGCATGGCAAGGAGAAATACCATACCCCCTGCCATAAACAGGTAAGTGGTGTCTATTTTTTCAGAGTAGAAGATAGCGATGGTGAGAATACCTCCCAGGTCGTCAATAATGGCTAAGGCCATCAGGAATACCCTGAGTGAGAATGGAACCCGCTTACCGATCATAGACAATATGCCAAGTGAAAAAGCAATATCAGTAGCCATGGGTATACCCCAGCCTTTACTCAGGACAGGGTTTCCGCCGGTCCATAATAAATATATGAGTGCAGGCATGGCCATTCCCCCGATGGCCCCGGCAATCGGCAGCAGAGATTTTCTTACAGAGGATAATTCCCCCACCAGCAGTTCGCGCTTTATCTCCACACCCACCAGCAGGAAGAAGAAGGCCATCAGGAAATCGTTGACAATATGCAGCGGTGTATGCGGTATATGAATGTTAGGTGCGGGCATATGCAGTTCCATATTCCAGAAGTTGAGATACCCTTCGCCTGCAGGAGTATTGCTGATGATCAGCGAAGCAATGGTGCAGCACAACAGAGTTACCCCCACAGCGCGGCTGTCGTTGAAAAATTCCTTGATAGGAGAAACGATCAATTCCCTGATATATACCCTTGTCTTATTCCTGGCCATAACGCAAAAATAAACAAACCATGATAGAACCTTGTAAAAATACTATGCCGAAAACCCTTAGCTGTAAACGGTATTATGTACGCCCTGCATTTGTAACTGGTTGGTTATGAACATTCATGTATATGTATCAGTGAATGGATGACAAAAAGCCTGATTTTTTATAATCAAAAAACAACTTATAATGTAATCTTTTTGTCATTATTATAATATAGCGAATATTATCCATAAAAAGGCATGCGGAAAAAAGATAATCCTGAAAAGCCAGTAAACACGGTACTATTAATTTTTTGCGTACTTTCTGTAAATGTTTTCAAATAAACAAGCAGGACAGGATTTGTTTTTTCAACAAAATGTTAGCAATTTCGTCCTCCTGCTTCAGATTAATAGTTGAGAGTGATTGCCAATGGTGAGTATGCTCTGAAATGCAGTAATAAATTTCAAAAAAGAGAACGGGTGTGTTGAAGAGGAGGATTGCCGGCTACGATGTGTGACTGGAAGTGTTGCCGTCCCCTGAATCTTTTGAAAATGAATAAGTAAATTTGATTGAACTGGTTGCCTTAATATGACTAAAGACATTTACAATTCCTACTCCGACAATATGCCCCACAACGACGCAGAAGCTGTATGGGGGAGTTGTGTGGAAATAATAAAGGATAATGTAAACTGGCGCACATTCCAGACCTGGTTTGAACCTATTAAAGCAGTTTCTCTACAGAGCAATGTACTGACGTTACAAGTGCCCAGCCAATTCTTTTACGAGTGGCTGGAAGAACACTATGTAGAGCTCCTGGGTAAAACCATCAAACGAATTTTAGGAAAAGCAGGCAGGCTTGAGTACAGGATAGTAATGGACGGCGGTGGTTCGCAGCGCAACCAGGCATCTGTAAACATGCCCGGTGGTATACGCAACACGCCACCCAGGGACAATAACTATGTGGACATGCCCCTGAAATGGGACGATCCTACGAATATAAAAACTCCATATGCCATCCCCGGATTGAAGAGGATGCAGGTAGACCCCCAATTGAACAGCAACTATGTGTTTGATAACTACGTGGAGGGCGACTGCAACAGGGTGGCACGCTCAGCAGGTATGCACGTAGCGCAAAAGCCCGGAGCTACTTCGTTCAATCCGCTGGTAGTGTTTGGCGGTGTAGGCTGGGGCAAAACGCACCTGGTGCAGGCCATAGGCAACGAGGTGCGCAGGTTGCACCCCAATAAGACAGTCCTGTATGTAAGTGCGGAAAAGTTCATCAACCAGTTTATAGACCACTCCAAGAATAATGAGATAAACGACTTTATCAACTTCTATCAACTGATAGATGTATTGATACTGGACGATATACATTTATTTGTGCCGGCGATAAAAACGCAGGATGTATTCTTCGCGATATTTAACCACCTGCACCAGAGTGGCAAGCAGATAATATTGACCAGCGATACCCCGCCTAAAGACCTGGAGGGTATGCAGGAAAGATTGCTGAGTCGTTTCCGCTGGGGATTGAATGCAGATATACAGCCGCCTGATTTTGAGACGCGCCAGGCAATACTGGAAATGAAAATGCGCCACGAAGGACTGGTAATGCCCGAGGAAGTGGTGAAGTACGTAGCCTACAACGTGCAAAGCAACGTGCGTGAGCTGGAAGGCGCTATGATAGCCCTGTTTGCACAGGCTACACTGAACAAGAAAGAAATAGACCTGGAGCTGGCCAAGAGGGTGATGAAGAATTTTGTGAAGACATCGGCGCGCGAGTTGACTATTGAAAATATACAGAAGATGGTTTGCGACTACTTCAGCCTGCCGTACGACAAGCTGCTGATAAAGACCCGCAAGCGTGAAGTGGTGCAGGCAAGGCAGATAACTATGTACCTGGCAAAGAAGTTCACTAAGAGTTCACTGAAGAATATCGGTGAACACTTTGGAGGCTTCGACCATACAACAGTCATACACTCCTGCCAGACGGTGGAAAACCTGATGGACACGGATTCTGAGTATAAGGAAAGCGTATTGGAACTACAGCAGAAAGTACAACTGGCCAGCATCTGATGCATGAGAATGATATTAAAATCACTAAGCCCTGTAGCACTGCTACAGGGCTTTTTCATAACTTGCATTTACCCGTAAAAAACGAAGAAACTATGTCTTACCTCTTGGATTTACCCGCAAAACAGATGTTGGAAGTATTCAGCAAAGGTATTGGTATGCCGGGGTCGGGTTGTGTAGCTGCTTTTTCCGCGTTGTCAGGCGTGCATTTGTTGGTATCAGTATGCAAGCTGACTACTACAAAGGAACGGTATAAGGATGTACATGAAGAAATAGCGCGGATACAAGCCGAGCTGGAAAATACATATATACCCCGCCTGGCCGCCATTGTTGATGAAGATGCTGCGGCGGTAAAAGAGATGCTCCGCTACCGGATACTGAGAGACAAGGAAACGGACGAAGCCAAACAAGAGGAATACCGCCAACAGGCTACAGAGCAGCTGAAACGGGCCACAGCTACCATGATGGACCTGTGCAGCACCTGCCTCGATATCGTTCCTATGGTTTTGGAAGTGTATGATGTAGGGCTGAAGTCGGCAAGGGGCGATACGGCTGTGGTGTTCAGTAATCTGTTGTCGGGAGCGGCATCGGGTTTGTATACAGTGCTCATAAACATCAAACACGCCAAAGGTTCAGACTGGGCAACAGCCACGCGGGCCGAAACAGAAACATTCTTTGGCCGTTTGCACGAGTACCAGTACATCTTCAGCGGAAGGCTGGCCGCTATGTACAATAATTCTTAAGAGCTTTTTCACACTTGGCTTTGTCGTAACTTCACATGTATGGAAGATAAAATTTTCATGCAGGTGGATGAATACATCAGCAACCTGCTGGCGCCTGTTGACGATGTATTAGGACATGCAGAACGTGCTACGCATGCTGCGGGCATGCCTATGATCAGCATATCGCCTGTACAGGGTAAGTTTCTGCAGGTATTAGCGAAAATGTGCAATGCTAAAAATGTATTGGAGTTAGGTACACTGGGCGGCTATAGCACCATATGGCTGGCCAGGGCAATACCCGACGAAGGCGAGGTAATAACAATAGAAGCCGATTCCGGTTATGCTGAAGTCGCCCGCAGGAATTTTGAATTTGCAGAACTACACAATAAAATCGATATCCGTATAGGTAAAGCACTCGATGTACTTCCCCAACTGGAAAAGGAAAGGATGGGCCCTTTCGACTTGATATTTATAGATGCCGACAAGCCGCCTTACCTGGAATATTTTCAATGGGCCATAAAGCTGGCAAGGCCCGGCACAGTGATAGTAGCTGATAATGTAATAAGGGAAGGTGCCGTGCTGGACGAAAACAGCTCCAATGAAAGTGTACAG
>DATCSV010000189.1:0-3284 GCA_036568285.1 Flavipsychrobacter sp.
TTCATTTCCGGGAGAGAAAAGGGCGTTTATTGAGCAGGTAGCCGGTCTATTAGCACTGGAGTTCGGAAAATCAAAGGTTTTTTATGACAACTACCATGTGTCAGAGTTAGCAAAGCCTAACTTGGATATTCATTTAATGAACTTGTATAAAGACGACTCAGAACTAGTGGTGCCTTTTTTGTGCGAAGATTATGCTGTCAAAGAATGGTGTGGCCTGGAAATGCGTTCAATAAGAGAAATGATAAAGCATAAAAGAGATGACGAAATAATGCCTTTTCGTTTTGACAATACTACCGTACCTGGCTTTTTGACAATAGATGGATACATAGCGATTGAAGGCAGAACTCCGGAGGATGTCTGCCGTCTGATACTAGAAAGATTAAAATTGAATGACGATGCGAAACCTATGGTAACGGGTGATATAAACGACCTGCAAATACTACAGCAAAAAATAGACCAACTCTCACAAAAATTTGATGGACAACTGGGCAACCCTGAGCTTCAACAGCAATTGTTGCAATTAACAGAGGAGCGTGATTTACTAAGAGAACAACTGTCCAGAACTGAAGAAATAGCAGAGAAGAACAAAAAAATCAAGGAAGAATTGGAACAATCCTTATCCAAACAAAAAGGTAATGAGGAACTCAAGCAAAAGGCCTTTGAGGCGGTTGAAAAAGAAGATTATGATACTGCCGAAGAATTGCTGAAAGAATCAACAAAAGACGTTATTGCAGAGGCTGCAGAGGGCTTCTATCAACTAGGTAATGTAAAAGAACTCAAACTGGAATACAGGCTGGCATTAGAATACTATGAAATGGCAGTTAAAGCATCACCGCAAAATACCGACTATCTTGATAAAGCCGGCCGTTTATCCCGCGATTTGGGCTATGTAGATAATGCCATTCATTACCTGCAAAGAGCTATTGATATAGAGGAAAAGCAAAATGCATTGCAGCCTGATTTAGCCGCACTGTATAACGGAATTGGTTTGGTGTGGTTTTCCAAAGGAGCATACGATAGGGCAATAGATTACTACGAGCAAGCTTTGGCAATAGATAAGCAGCATTACGGCGAATCTCACCCTAACACTGCCGCTGATTATAATAATCTGGGCAGTGTATGGTATATTAAAGGGGAATACGATAAGTCTATAGAATATTTTGAACTGGCATTAGCAATTGATAGAGAATATCATGGTGAGTTGCATCCTGATATAGCCACTAGATACAATAATATTGGGAATGCATGGCTTTCCAAAGGCAAATATAAGAATGCTATTGATTATTATGAACAGGCCTTAGCAATAGACAAGCACCATCACGGTGAGTCCCATCCGACTATATCCCCTTGTTACAACAATCTTGGCATGGCATGGATGTCGATAGGGAAATATGATAAAGCTATAGTTTATTTTAAACGAGCTTTAGTTATTGATAAACAATATTTCGGTGAGTCACATCCCAAATTAGCTACGCGGTTTAATAATCTCGGCTTAGCTTGGTATTCCAAAGGAGCCTACGATAAGGCTATTAAATATTATGAGCAGTCATTGGCAATTTTAAAAAAATATTATGGAGAAAAACATCCATATATAGGAAGTAGTTATAATAACATTGGTGGCGTATGGCATTCAAAACTAGCGTATGATAAAGCAATAGACTATTATGAGCAAGCATTAACAATAGAAATGGAGTACTACGGCGAGTCACACCCAAATATAGCTACTGACTATAATAACCTTGGTGAGGCGTGGTATTCTAAGGGAGTACATGATAAGGCTATAGAATATTACGGCAAGGCCCATGATATTTTTATACAGTTCTTAGGTGAGGGGCATCGAAGTACAAAAATGGTAAAAGCCAATCTCGCACGCTGCATAGCTGAGCAGGATAAAAATTAAATCAATAAAAAGAGGCTGTCTCAACCATTGAGACAGCCTCTTTTTAAAATGTTTACCGGCTTACAACCTCGATTTTACGCTGGCTATCGCATCTATCCTGCGTTGAGCTATTCTCATAGCCGCAGCCTGTGTATGTATTTTCTCGGTTTCGCTCAGTTGGAATATTTCCAGTGTACGGTCATATATCTGCTCTACCTGGCCCATTACGCGCTCGCGGTTGTAGCCATCAAGCTCAGCGCTCACGTTCACCAGTCCGCCCGCATTTATCAGGAAGTCGGGTGCGTACAGTATACCTTTTTCTATCAGTTGCGGGCCGTGCGTATCTTCCACTTCCAGCTGGTTGTTGGCCGCACCGGCTATGATATGACATTTCATTTTCGAAATGCTGTCGCTGTTGACAGTAGCACCCAACGCGCAGGGTGCGTATATATCCATTTCCATATTGAAGATGTCGTTGTTGTTGATCACCTTCACTTTCTGGAACTTGTCAGTAGTTTGTTTCAGTTTTACTTCGTTGATGTCTGCGATGAACACCTCAGCACCAGCTTCTACCAGGTGGCCCACCAGGTACTGGCCCACATGGCCTACACCCTGCACCAGCACTTTCTTGCCTTCCAGGTCATCATGTCCCCATGCTTTTTTTGCAGAGGCTTTCATACCTACAAATACGCCGTATGCGGTAAAAGGGGAGGGGTCGCCGCTGCCGCCCATGTACTCAGGCACACCGGTTACATGCTCTGTTTCCATAGCTATGTACTCCATATCGCGGGCCGATGTGTTTACATCCTCGGCAGTTATGTATTTACCGTTCAGGCTGTTGACAAACTTGCCGTACCTGCGCCACAGCGCCTCCGACTTTATTTTGGAAGCGTCGCCTACTATTACCGCTTTACCGCCGCCCAGGTTCAGGCCGCTGATGGCTGCTTTGTAGGTCATACCGCGGCTCAGGCGCAGTGCGTCTACTACCGCTTCTTCGTGGCTGGCATAGTGCCACAGACGGGTACCGCCCAGTGCAGGGCCAAGCGTAGTATTGTGTATAGCAATGATAGCATTGAGCCCGCTTTTAAGGTCGTGGCAGAAAACCACTTGCTCATGCTCCAGTTGCTGCATGTGTTGAAAAACAGATTGCATGTTTCTGAAAAATTAGGGTGCAAAACTAACAAATAAACCGGGAAAACATCTGTCCGGAACAGAATCTGTAGTTGCTTGCTTACAATTGTTGATTTAACAGCATTTTACTGCCATTGTATCACTTCATCTGCTGTTATTAAATATATATGCCTGTAGGCTCCGGCTGATATTTTATGGCTGCCGGTAAAACTGCCGAAAGAGGGGAGTACAAGCTTTTCATCGTCCAGGCAGAAACAAGGCAGCCGCATGCTGG
>DATCSV010000190.1:0-2887 GCA_036568285.1 Flavipsychrobacter sp.
GTTGACAAACAAGGTAGCTGGTACCTTGCGGGCTCAACAGAAAGTGATACAGTTCTGGCCACCAATGGGGCGCACCAAACCCAAAAGCATGGCAACATGGATGGCTTTATAACCAGGTTCTGTGATTCGTTGGCCGCGATAACTGTACAGCCTGCAGATCAAAAAGTTACAGACGGGAACAAAGCTACATTTACTGTGCAGGTCAACGGCAGCTACACTTACCAATGGCAGGTAGACGATGGCACGGGATTTATAGATCTGGCTAATGGCGGAAAGTACTCAGGTGTAACAACAAGCAACCTGACTATTAACCCGGTCAGCCTGAACCAAAGCGGGGAAAGGTACCGGTGCATTATACATGAAGGCACGTGCAGGGAAACATCTGCCGATGCTGCACTACTAATAACTGTGGGAATAAACGACATAAATTCAGCCTCTATTCATTTACACCCTAACCCCGTAGAAGAGGCAGTAACGGTTTCACTAACAGACGGTGTACGTTACCTGGAGGTATTGAACATGCAGGGGCAACGGATAGTTGCTCAACACTATGACAGTAGGCCAACCTCGGTAACATTAGACATCAGTCAATTACCAGCAGCAATATATATAGTTAAAGTGAATAATGCCTATGTAAAAAGGTTGGTGAAACTATAGTGCAATTTGCGCATCCCATAAAGGTGAAGCACCCACAGCACATTGGCCCAGGGTATTTCTGCAAATTACTTCAGTATTACCCTATTACCTTCGCGAATTCCTCTATATGATGGGTGGCATATTGCAGCATCAGCTCGACTGTGTATGGATTGTTGCTACCGTTTAACAAACTTACCGTATGCTACCTGGCAATGCTCATAATTGGTAACCCGGTAGAAATAGACACCAGGGGGAAGGCGCGTTACATCAACCGGTAAGCTGGTTTCCCCTTTCGGATACTGTCTATCGGATATTTCAACCACCTTCTTTCCGTCAGTAGAAGAGATATTTATTGCCAGGACCTCCGGCCGGTCAAGAATAACTTCCAACGCAAGGTAATCAGTTGCAGGGTTAGGATATATGCTGAACTGATAATCCATTACTGAAGTTTCAATTATTGACGTTATAGGTGGTGGTGATACATATTTGTGCAACTCCACACCTACTTCCTTATTGTCGCGATTCCCTTCCGCAACAAAGTATAATGCATCGCCAATGACGTGAAAATTGTTAGGGTATATATATTGAGTTTTAGTTTGGACCTTCCAAACTTCCTTCGGTGCATTTACACCGTCCCATTCCCACAGTTTGCGGTAAAAACTGTTGCGGTTATCGTCAGTTCCACTGAAGTACATCTGATTTCTGTATTCAATAAATGAACTGGCCAGGCTAAAGCCGCCGGGGTTTTTGTCTATCTTAAATACTTCTTTGTTAACGCCCGTCACCGGGTCGAACTCATTGGGATGGCCAAAAGCCCCGGGGTAATATAGTTTACCTTGGTAGATGCCACCGTGATCAACGTATCTTGCGGTGCCATGTATATTACCATTGATTACACGAGGGGTGCTGTTCCCGTCGTATTCAAATAGTACTCTTCCTGCATTGCTTGTGAAATACAACTTTCCTGCAAGGTGTTGTATATTACCCGAACCATCCATGCCGTTAAATGCCTTGGCTATTGTATCTGCAACAGGATCATAATAATAGGGGTATGATGTTATACCAGTTCTAGGCGCAGCCATAAAATATAGCTTTCCTTTGTATGACGTAACACTAAAAATACTTTTGTAACGGCCCTTGTTTATCTCCTTTAGTGTCTTGGATTGGACATCATACCGCCACAATTCGTTTGAATCATGCATAGATAACAGAATATATACATCTCCGTCGATCGTATCCATATCATAGTGGAATATGTCCTTTTTCCCTAAAGGGCCGGGGATAAATTCTTTTTCGAGAGCGGGTGCTGTGCTGCCGTTGTATTTATATAGCTCCAATCCGTGCACTCCGTCATCGGCCAGAAAAAAAAGCACATCAGTCGCATCCTGCTCGGAATATGCTGTTGCCATTGTGACGTAAGCCAAACAACGGGGATTATTCCCCAAATGATCATATATTGAATACGAAGAAGCTGGCCCCGGGTTTATGTCTGCCACTAATGACGGGCCGCCGATTACAGAATCAACTGCCCACAACTCACCACCATGCAAACCATCCTTAGCATAAAAAAACAGTTTCCCCTTGTATTCGGTCAATAGCCCGGGTAAAGAGCTCATTTGCCCGGGGTATAAATCGAATACAAATCCTTGACCACTGGCCACCAGTGAAGTAAAAAGAATAGGTATAAGATAGGATAGTAGTTTCATACGGTTTTTAATATGAAAATAAGACAAATAACAGCAAGTCCCAATAAATCAGATTAGAAATCACTATTAACCGCCCTTCGCGAAATCGTTCCAGATCCTTCTCAAGCTGAGAGAACCTGCCGCACAATGTCAGCCTTTTACCCTATTACCTTCGCGAATTCCTCTATATGATGCGTAGCGTATTGCAGCATCAGCTCGACGGTATATGGATGCTGGGATTCGAAACGTTTGTCTAATGGTCCGAAAACGGGCAGTTGCTCGTAGAGGTTAGCAAATTCTTCGGGTGTAGTTTCTTTGTCCAGTATGTCCCTGTTAGCAACGTATACCTTTAATACGTCATCTAACAGCTTGGCCATGTTCTCATCGCCAATGATAGCCAGCCAACCCGGCATAGGCGCCAGCATATTCACATAGCCATTTTGTATCAGTTGTATAAAACCGCCCTGTAGTACGTGGTTTTGTATATAATCGTAGCAGACCATCATTTGCTGCCCGTCCGTCAGTTCTTCGAAAAATGCGAAATCCTGGCGGCGGTACAACTCCTC
>DATCSV010000191.1:0-2550 GCA_036568285.1 Flavipsychrobacter sp.
GAAGTAGGATATACATTTGCTGCCATCTACTACCTTATCGCCGGTAATCGCATCGGTAGGACAAGTATCTATACAACGGGTGCAGGTGCCACAATGGTCGGTAGCGAAGGGGTTATCATATTCCAGCGGCAGGTCGCATATAAGCGTGGCTATAAAAAAGAATGAACCTGAATGTTTGGTGAGCAGGTTGGCGTTTTTACCTACCCATCCCAGGCCGCTGCGTTGCGCCCATGTACGCTCCAGCACGGGGGCGCTGTCTACAAAGCCCCGTCCGTTGATGTCGCCAATATTGTCGCGGACAAATTGCAGTAGCTGGTTCAGCTTATCGCGGATGACATAGTGATAATCGGTACCCCAGGCGTACTTAGCCACTTTGGGTGTATCCGGTTGTTGTTTTTGTTCGGGGTAGTAATTGAGCAGTAATGTAATAACAGACTTAGCGCCGGGTACCAGTTTACCCGGGTCAGTCCGCAGGTCGAAGTAGCGCTCCATATACTGCATACTGCCGTGATGACCTTTGTTGAGCCATTGCTCCAGACGGCGGGCATCATCCTCCAGGTATTCAGCTTTGGCTATACCACATGCATCGAAGCCAAGGCGTTGTGCTTCGGCTTTGATTAATGTAGTATTTTTTGTTGTGGTCATTTTCCCCCTATCCCCCTAAAGGGCAGACTAATTTTGTAAAGTTATTTTACTTCCACTCCTCTTATTTCTTTCAGCTTGCTGATGTAGCTATCGGCATGTTTCTTTGGTATGCCGGCTATCACTTCGCAAAACAGTTGCAGATCCTGTTTGTATATAGTCGCCTCGCTTTGCTTCAGCAGTTGCATCACTTCATTCATTGCAGGATAATCGAAGGTAAGGGTTACCCTTTCTTCTATCCAGCGTTCTACCACCTCAGCCTGCGCCAATGCTTCAGCAGTTGCTGTTTTGTAAGCGTTGATGAGCCCGGGCACACCCAGCAAGCTACCACCAAAATATCTTACCACTACTACCAGCACATCGGTTAGTCCGGCGCTGTCTATCTGCCCCAGGATGGGTTTACCGGCACTGCCGGACGGCTCACCGTCATCATTAGCACGGTATAGTGTACCATCAGTACCAATCCTGAATGCAAAGCAAAAATGTACAGCTTTGGAATGTTCTTTCTTTAATGCTTTTACCTTTTCTTTCACTTGCTCCACATCCTGCACAGGATAGGCAAAGCCAAAAAACTTGCTGCCCCTGTCGCGAAAATCTGAGACCGGTGTATTTGTAATCGTCTTGTATGTGTACAGTTCTTCCATTAATAACCTGATAGTGCGATAAGGATGATTGAAATGATAGCCAGGATAATGCCCGCTACTCTTTTTTTACCCGCTGCTTCTTTAAAGAATAATATAGCCACTAAAGCAGTAGACACCACAATACCAATATTGTTGACCGGGATGATAGACGAACTGGGCAGCAGGTCGGCATCGAACAGGCGAATGAGGTAATAGATGGAAAAATAGTTGGGTATACCCAGCAGTATGCCTGCCACAATATTCTTCAGCCTCAGTTTTTCCCTGTCTTTATCGTGCAACATTTTCCCTGCTACCATTATACTACCTGCTATTGCCGCCACGGTAAACATAGTAATGGTAAATGCTGATTGCGTAGCCTGCGTATCCAACTGGTAATGCTGGATATATTTGATATAGGTATCGGACAGGCCACTGCATATAAACACCAATACGGGCAGCCAGAAATTCTTTACCTCAATTTTGCCCTGCTTTGCAGTGGCCATATACACGGCAGGTATCGCCAATAATATTCCTGCTATTTTCAGCCACCCTATACTATCGCCATAGAGCCAGTAAGCAAAGACAACTGGGATGACCAGCGATAGCTTGTTGGCGATGGAGGTAACCGTCATGCCCTGCTGTGCGGTGGTGTATGCCATCAGGTTAAAAAGAAAAATAAAATAGCCTCCGAGCAATAAGGCGTTGAGCAGCCAGTCTTCGTACTGAATATCTGCCCTGAAAGGCTGATAGCCATGCGTGGCCCAGCCAGTGAACATACATACCCAATAGTTGACTGTAATAGCCTGCAGCGCATCTACATTATATTTCGCAAACAACTTGAAGGCTGTGAAAATAAATGTATTAAGCAGGATGACTAACAGCAGATATTGCATAAGCAAATTTACAGTTCGTAACCCGGTACAAAAGGATATGGGTTGTTTTTATTTGTGTACAGATGCAATACATCTGTGGCTACGGATGTCTGTTCAGCAGATATATTGTCCTTTAAAACAGGTGCGGGAATGCCACTTGCCATTTGTTTTTCTGCGGTAAACACCCTTGCCTCGTCCCACAGGCCGGCATCTATACATTTCTGTAGCAACCATGCCCCACCCTCTACTATAAGCGATTGCTTGCCTGCGGGATATAACCTATCCAGCACCTGCGGGATAATATCGGCATTGAAATCTAATTTTACATAAGCTACATTACTACTCCCGCCAGATTTGATATTGTTCAGCACCCATGTTTCTGCCGCATGGTCGAACAAGCGATGGGTGGCAGG
>DATCSV010000192.1:0-5911 GCA_036568285.1 Flavipsychrobacter sp.
CACCAGGCCGAAAGACAAAATGGAGAGTATTGGCAAAGTAAGGGCTTCCGGCTATATTGGTTAGCACAGCCTAACCTGGCATGGATGCCATGGCCTAAAGTGTATAGGTACAAAAAAGCTGAACGGGAAAAAGTGCACACACTCTATCTGAAAAATGGTGCAGCTGAACGATTGGAAATAAATAAAAATTACGCATTTATGGAGGACTATGCAAAAACAGATGCTCTTTTGTTAAGGCCTTACTGGCACGGAGCCAGCCATGGGAAATTAAATATGCTCAAGATATACATCAAGTACTTTTTGGGAATACAGCTTTTGAAACACTAAGAACACTCTCATGTTTTTAGACTGATATATCTAAAACCACCCCTTCCTTTTAAAATATATCAGCATCAGCAGCGGTATTAGTAGCATCAATCCAACAGTGATATAAAACCCGTCGTGCTGATGCGATAGTGGTATCACATCGAAATTCATACCGAAAATGCCGCCGATAACTGTAGCCGGCGCCATCAGCGTCGCCAACAGGGTAAACACCTTCATCACTTCGTTCATCCGCAGGTTTATCTGGCTCATAGACAGGTCCTGCAGGTTCATCACCATATCACGGTGGTTCTCTACATATTCGTTGGCCAGGGTAATGTGGTCCAGCACGTCTTTATAGTATTTCTCATGTTCAAATTCCAGCAGGTCGCTGTCGCTTTTTATAAAGCCATGAACAAGCTCCTTTACCGGGCCTATAGAACGGCGCAGCACCATCACTTCTCTGCGCAATATACTCAGGCGCGATAGTGTGGCCTGCTCCCGCTTGTGCAGCAGCAGTATATCTTCCAGCCGCTCTATCCTGTCGTTTATTTTTTCAATAATGCCGAAGTAGCTGTCTACTATGATGTCTATCAGGCTGTAGCACAAGTAGTCGGCAGTGCGGCTGCGCAGCCGGGACGTGGCTATACGTATGCGCTCCCGCACGGGGTCAAACACATCGCGCTTGGGGTCTTCCTGGAAGGAGATGACAAAATCCTTGCCCAGTAGTATGCTTACCTGCTCGCTTTCAATTTCCCCCGTGTTCACATTGTAGTACAGCATGGGCAGCAGGCAAAATATTACCTCTCCGGCATCTTCCATCTTGGGCCGTTGGCCTATGCTGATGATATCTTCTACCAGCAGGTGGTGCACCCCGTAGAGGCTGCAGAGTTTTTCCACCTCGCTCTTTTTGATACCATCCACGTTTATCCAGGTGACGCGGCCACTGCTAATGTACTGTGTACAGTCTTCAAAGGCCACTTGCTTTTTCTCTTCGTAGCCTGCTGCATTGAAGTCGAATACCGAATAGATAGGCTCCGTTTCATTCTGCTCGCGGTGTTCTTCTATCTTAGTAGGATTAAAAGACGTAAGTGGCCTGCGGAGGTCAATATTCCACGACCACTCGGGTAACAACTTAGCAAGCCCTTTTACGTATTTCCTGGTATTCATCTGTTTAATTTTTCGGTGCATCAGGTTTTTCAGTAAGTTCGTACCTTAAATTTTTTAAATCCGGTATCTAAATTAAGATTTATTAAACCAATTTATGAAGAAGCTCCTCCTTACTTTACTCAGCATCTGCCTGCTAACCGCTGCACAAGCGGGCAAAAAGAAAACCGCGCCCAATACGGTAGTAATAGAAACCGAATACGGCAATATCACCCTGGTGCTGTACGACAACACCCCCAAGCACAGGGACAACTTCCTGAAACTGGCCAACGAGGGCTTTTTTGACAGTACATTGTTCCACCGGGTGATACCGCAGTTTATGATACAGGGCGGCGACCCCGATTCTAAAAAAGCTGCCCCCGGTGCACCACTGGGCAATGGCGATGTGGGCTATCGTATAGATGCGGAGATCAACGATACCAACTTCCACCAATACGGGGCAGTAGCTGCCGCGAGGGATAACAACCCCAACAAATCATCATCGGGCTGCCAGTTTTATATTGTAGTGGGCAAAAAGTTTACAGGTGAGCAACTGGATGGCATGAGCAAACAGAACGGAAGAAACTACACCCCCGCGCAGCGCGAAGTATATAGTACCAATGGTGGCACCCCGCACCTTGATGGCAACTATACTGTATTTGGCCAGGTAATAGAAGGGATGGACGTAGTGGAGAAAATAGTGGCCGAGCCCCGCAACCACATGGACCGTCCAAACAAAGACATGCGCATGCTGAAGGTGTATGTACCCAAGGTTAAGAAAAAGAAGTTTTTGGGGATATTTTAAAAACCCAACATAACTGTTTGAAAAGGCTGAGGTATCTCAGCCTTTTTTTGTGGGTTGTTAACAACCTGAACTCCAGTGAAGTCCGACCAACTCCCAAATAGTATCCGATGAATTGCTATTTGAAAGGAATAAAGAGGGTGCAAATTCATTGTAGTGTCTTACAGCATTTAGCAATATATCCGGTAGTCCGTCCCGGTTTATGTCTCCAATGAACATAATACTTGGAAATGCGTCATCAAAATTTGGAGCAGCAAATAATAATTGCGTGGTTTTTTTAGAATGTGTTGTTGATTCAATAAAGAGCCTGTAATTGGTAGTAGAGGAGTATGCACTGCTGTTGTTATCAACTATTCCCGTAGCGAATAATTTATACATCACGGACGCAAATTCAAAAGAAATATTATCCCCAGTCCGAATAATATCTATAGGTAGTTTTATTGATTGTATTGGTCCTGCCTTTATCTTGGCATATTCTGTAAAATGAATTAAAGGGGTATCAGTTGCATTTGTACTTACTTCCCAGCCAGTTTTTTGTGTAGTATCATCATCCAATACAGGATCATATCCGGGCCGTATTGTAATCGCAGCATTTTGTATAAAATATTGCGGGCCGTTTTTTACTAATGCATACCAGCTTCTATTTATCCAATCTTCACTCACCTCATCATAATGATAGAGAACACATGATTCTTTATCATTGTCAATATATAATAATTGCATTGGGAACCGCTTCTCTTTATCCGGGAAAGAGTAACTATCTAACAACGTGGAATCTCCTGTCATTAATTTACTAGAAGGAGTGCTATTTTCGGATGAGACACTATTTCCTGCTTTAGGGCTATCTTGGCAGGATGATGATATTATCAGGATTACAATTAGGGAAAAAATGCCGCGCATAAAACTAAATTACAAAGAAAAAATTGTTCTGTAACAATCAGGGTTATGTCAGATATCCAGCAAATAAAGCCCCTCCTCGATGCAAAAGTCAAACTGTACAACCAGCCTTCTTTTATTAAGGGCGACCCTATATCCATTCCGCACCGTTTTACGCAAAAGCAGGATATAGAAATAAGCGGCCTCTTTGCCGCCGTGCTGGCATGGGGCAACCGGACCAGCATCATCAATAGCTGCAACCGCCTGATGACGCTGATGGATAATACCCCTCATGATTTCATACTCAATCACCTGGATACAGACTTAAAACCCTTCCTCGGTTTTGTACACCGCACCTTCAATGCTACCGACCTGCTGTATTTCATACACTTCCTGCAATGGCATTATGCACAGCATGATTCATTGGAAGATGCTTTTGTTCCCGGTAAAACATACAAACATGAAACAGTAGAACAGGCGCTGGTACATTTTCACAACTACTTCTTCTCGATAGAACACCCTGAACGTACCCGCAAACATATATCTACCCCCGCACGCAAGAGCGCCTGCAAACGCATCAATATGTACTTGCGCTGGATGGTGCGCAAAGACAAACACGGCGTGGACTTTGGCATATGGAAGAAGATACAGCCCCGCCAGCTCATTTGCCCGCTGGACGTGCACGTCGCCCGTGTAGCACACCGGCTGGGGCTGATAGACAATAACAAAAGCAACTGGCAAAACGCCCTGCAACTAACGGAACGACTCCGGACCATGAACCCCACCGACCCTGCGGTGTATGATTATGCACTGTTTGGATTGGGGGCGGAGGAAAGGGTGTAGCGGACTTTTGTTCTTATCTGGAAAGCAGACTTTTCAATTCCAAATATTTTTTTGAATGTGGTTAAAGTGGGTATTGAGGCTAGATATATTAGATTTTTTTCTTAGTTTTAGAATTGTGAAGTCCGTGTTCGAAAACGGCTTTTATCCTGTGTTCCAGATGCATGCCTGAATGATAGGTCCAATGGAACATCTTGGACAGTTAGGTACAAACTGTTGGGAGCCGATGCTAAACTTTAATTTAACAATTATAGCACGCATATGTTGTTTTTATGTGACAGATAGTGTGCTTTGTATTATTTATTGAATATCTAAAATGCCCCGATTTATACTACCCATATTACTATTACTCTCTCTGAATGTTGCAGCACAGAAACAAAACAACAACTGGTGTTTTGGTAATATAGCAGGCCTGTCGTTTAATACAAATCCACCCACTTCATTCGGCACAAATATGTATACCTATGAGGGTTGTGCTACAATGAGCAACAGGCACACAGGAGATTTGATGTTCTACACAAATGGTATAGATATATGGGACAAGACGCATAATATTATGCCCAACGGGCAAGATATTGGTAATGAACGACTCTCCAAAGGAACCTCGACTCAAGGTGTTGTTATAGTGCCTTTTGTAAATGACACCAACAAGTACTATCTATTCACCTTATCCACACGACCAGGTCGCACCTTGAGGTACTCGGTAGTTGATATGTCGCTGAATGGAGGCCTTGGAGATATTGTGGGGGGACAAAAAGCAACAGCAATAGACAGTGGTTTTGCAGAAGGTATGACGGTAGTGCCAACGTGTAATGGCTACTGGGTAATAGTGCTAATAGACTTCACAACAGATTTTTATGCTTACAGAGTAACGAAGAATGGTGTAAATTCAACACCTGTAGTGTCAAAAATTAAATATGACAATTTAGCAGTTGAACTGTATGCCAATTTAAGGGCAGCACCAAATGGGAAAAAGATTGCGTTAGCTTCACCGAACAATAGCAGTCGTGTGCCTAAATATAAACCGTTCATTTCATTACAGAATTTCGACAACTCTACAGGTGTTTTGTCAAATGGCATTGTGATAGATAGCGGCGAATATACTATGCAATATAATAGTTGTGAATTTTCACCAAACAGTGTATTTCTTTATGCCACAACATACGGTTTGAATCGTGACACTCCTTGGATACTTCAGTACAATGTATCCTTAAACACTGCACCACTAATAAAGGCTTCCAGGAAAGTAATTGCGAAGATTGGTGCCTCTAGTGGTATACAATTGGGGGCAGATAATGATATTTATATCGCTAGCTGGGGATATTCTCTGGGGGCTATAACCAACAGCAATTTACCTTATCCAAACTGTACTTATGTACCTCAGGCTATTTCGATAACCCAGGGTCATTCGTTTTACGGTTTGCCTCAAAAGATAGTGTATAACGACACCCCTACATCCCTTACTACCAGACGCCTGGATACAGCATTATGCGTAAACACTGGCTATCGCATTAATGCAAATACAAAATACAAGTTGCACTTATGGGAAGATGGCAGTACGTTAAAATATCGCGACATAAAACAACCGGGCAAATACTGGGTTTGGATGGCAGATACGGATACCGGCTGCATATCCTACGTAGATACATTTGTGGTAAATGAGCGAAAAGATACTACACATAGCAGGCGGGATACTACTATATGTTTTAATAACGCCTTGACGTTGACAGCTAAAGTTAAATCGACTGGCGCTACCTACGAATGGAGTACACTGGACAGTGATAAACAGATAACTGTATCAAAAGAAGGACTGGTGTGGGTGCGCATCACCGAACCCTGCCGCATAGCAAGGGACAGTACTTTTATAAACTTTAAAGGCATACCTGTACGCGTTGGCAATGATACCACTATTTGCGTTGGCGATACCCTACTGCTCGCCAACAG
>DATCSV010000193.1:0-4946 GCA_036568285.1 Flavipsychrobacter sp.
TTGGTGCTCTGATTTTTACCATTGGTCAGCCTGTAAAAATACTGGCCCGGTGGCAGGTCGCCCCGCTCTATGGTTACCTGGTGCTTGCCTCTGTCCATTTGCCTCGCAGGTACGATGTTCTTCACCAGCCTGCCGCTTACATCAAATAACTGTATGGCCACTGTGCCGCCATCTGAGCTGAAAGTAATAGTGGTATTGCGCGAGAACGGATTGGGGAAATTCTGACCCAATACCTCATCCCTGCCGGATACTGTTGTTTCCTCCAGGTTATTCGTCTTTTGGAATACCGGCAGAACTTTGTATTGTTTCATCAATACCTTGTCCATAGTCTGTGTATCTATCTGGAACCAGTCGGCCAGTACAGCAGAATAAATAGTGCGGTAATCGTTGAGAAGTGGCAGGTTATCGCTCACCGTAGCGTTAGAAGGGAGCCTTGGATTTGCGCCTATTATACCGGGATTGACATGCTTGCTGAATACAAAAACAGGGGCTGTAGTGCCGTGGTCTGTGCCTCCGCTGGCGTTTGATTTTATCCTCCTGCCAAATTCCGAGAAGGTCATGGCGGCCACCCTGTCATCAAATTTGTGAATTTTTGCTTCGTCAAAAAATGCTTCCACTGCCTCGGATATATCCTGCAGGAGATTAGCGTGGTTGCCGATAGTGGTATCTGCACTATCCGTTTG
Organism: Flavipsychrobacter sp.; assembly: GCA_036568285.1. Classification (GTDB taxonomy): domain Bacteria; phylum Bacteroidota; class Bacteroidia; order Chitinophagales; family Chitinophagaceae; genus UBA5543. Next base: position 684 of record DATCSV010000193.1, read on the forward strand.
CTGAGAGTGCGTATCAAACCCGCCGATGCTCACTACATATATGGGCGTCTTCAGTCCACCTGCTATCAGGCGGGAAACTATCTTCAACTGATCGGCCAGGCGGTTGCCTGTAGTAGGCCATTTGGTTGAGAGATTTTGCGCGAAGCCTGCGGCGTTCCGTATTACTTTGGTATATGTTTCGGTCTGCTGTTTGATGTACCTGATAAATGTCAACTCGTGGCCTGCCGGCGTATTAGGTGCAGGGTCGACAGTACCATTTATGATATTGTAAAAGCTGTCCAGGCTTGCTATGGCCATCCCCATATTAATGTTCTGGCCCTGTAGCAGGTGAGATATACCAGAACCTATTTGTATAGCCAACGGGTCGGGCATATTAGTATCAGGATAACCCACAGGGTAACCGGGATATTGCTCATCGAGGTGGCGGCCCAGCCAGCCTGTGTTTATATACTGGTTTTCGTCAGAGCCGGACATCCATATATCTGTAGCACGGAAATGCGAAAAGTTCGGATCGGGATAACCAACACCCTGGATAATATTGACCAGTCCGTTGTCATACATATCCCTTATGCCTGTCATAGCAGGGTGCAAGCCGGTGAGGGGGGTATTGGCCAGTGCGAGCACTTTATTCTGCGGTATCAATATGTTGCTGCGCGCGTTTGACAATTGGCTGTACTGGTCGAGCGGGATGAGCGTATTAAGGCCATCGTTGCCACCGTTCAGTTGTATCATTACCAATACGCGGCCATTAGCGGCCGTTTGCTTGGCCAACAACTCCAATAGAGGATTGCGGCCATAGGTACGTACCGGTGTGCCATTTATCATGTAAGCCAGCGTAGCGGCCTGCGATATTTTCAGAAAATCCCTGCGTTTCATCTATTGCAGTTTTTGATGATCAACATAAATTATGTTCAGCCAAATGTGTCAATTCGGTAAGAAGGCTCACCAACCTTGTTCTTACAGTATTGGTGTTTGCCGTATTCGGATTAGAAACATACGCCGCCCATGCATTGGTCCAGTAGTAGTCCTGCGATTGCCCGCTCAGCAGTGCCATTGTTTTGATGTTGTCCCTCATTGTCTGAGAAATGCCAATACCCAGCAATAAGTCGCAAAAGAAACTTATCAACAGGTTCGGGTCGCCCGGACTATAGAACTTCTTAGCCAGGTGCATGGGGTCTATTTTTATTGCTGTTCCTGTTCCTGCTGAGAAGCCTGAATTCAACATCATATCCATAAACTGCATACGGCGCGGCATGGTAGTTGAGTTGATCCAGTTTTGGTAGTAATCAGGCACCTGGTAAAAAGCCGGCCAGCCTGACACGTTCGGCGGAAAATTGGGCTCACACCCTAACTGCGACATATAGCTGCGCAGGTAATTGTACACTTTGTATTCGTTGTCGGAGCGCCAACCACCTGGCAGCTGTATATCAAAAGTCCGGAAAGTGCCGACTACGTAGTCAATAGGGGTACGTATGAAACAATCCATGCTGAGCATGTCGTAAAAATGTTCGCTCTTCAGCAAAGTTTCCAACACAGGCTTTATCTGCCAGTTGGTATTCATCATCATTTGCGCCAATGGTATGATGATATTGAACTCGGTAGTAGTGTCAATATCGTAATACACGAAGAAGCGGTACAGCTTACGCACGATGAACTTCGCCACTTCCTGTTTGGTAAAGATCATGTCGATCAGCTCATCCGTTTCCTGCGCACCGGCTGCGCCGGTTTTGCCCGTAATAGTTGTATTGGCGAAAAACTTAGAGAATGCTTTGTTGGAAGTGTCATGCAAGCTGGAGTTGAACGTGCTGGCCCATGTAGATGTATTGTAGCGCCAGCCTGTTAAAACCTTTGCTGCGGCTTTTATATCATCTTCACTGTATATAGGCTTATAGTTTTTGCCGAGTGTAAATAATTCGAATAACTCCCGCGCGTAGTTTTCGTCAGGGGCAGTTTTAGTATTCAGGTAGCCATTCAGGTAGCGCAACATGGCCGGGTCTTTCGTTACCTGGGTAACCATCGTTTTAAAATTGCCCAGTGCATTATTTCTGAGGATCATGTGGTGGTTGTACATCATGTGCGCGAAGGCAACTGTCGGGTACTCCGTGGCAAAGTGATTGTGCCAGAAGAAAACCATTTTTTCCGTCACCCTGCGTTGAGGCTGATAGATCATATTGCCTATCCACCAGTTGGTCATAGACAAACGCCTGTAGCTGTTCACTGTACTGTCGCCGTACGGAGCATTCACCCAGGTATCATCCAGCTGTACACCGGTAGGATCGTTATACGTGGCGGTGGCGTAGTTATTAACCGGTGGCAACGGTACCGTTTGTGGAGAAAGCAGTTCGTCCACCGCCTGCTCCATCGTCATAGTTCTTAATGCCAGTACATCTTCGTACCGTACACCGAACATCGTCCTCCGCAGCAGGTGAATTATCTGCTTGTCGGACCACGTGCCTGTATACTGATTTAGAGTACCTGTGGTTTTGGCTAAACCCCGCGGCAATTCTTTATTGGCATACTTACTATAAATGAGATCGTTGGCAGCTGCCGGTGCAGCTTCCATCTGTGTCGCAATGAGTTCTTCAAAAAACTCGCGACGATTAACTTTACCCATTGTCGTTCATTTATACTGTAAAGACTTACGGAAAACCCTTTCGTTTAACGAAAAGTTAAAACAGATAATTGACATTTTATAGAGCGTAATATGTTTTTTAACCTGCTTATAATCAGGGGTCTAACCAGTTTTTTTACAAACAATTGAATATTAATCAAATGTGTGTATAAAAATAAAAGCAGGTAACTAAAAAAAATATGCCTAATGCAGGATGGTAACGTTGCTGTGCTCATCCGGATGCACCAGCAACAGCCCGGGCTGTTTCCCGATATCGATGCTGCCTACTATGTGCTCCATTTGCAAAGCAAGGGCGCCATTATAGGTAGCCCACCGCAGCAGGTCCTCCCAGTCGAGCTGTGGGTAATGCTGCTTAATGGTTTGCAGTTCGGCCAATACAGATAACCGGTGATTAGAGGAAAGACTATCGGTGCCGATGCAGATATTATTGCCGGCCTCAGCCAGCATATCCATATCGGGCAGTGTGTTTTCAATATAAAGGTTTGCATTGGGGCAAAGGCACCAATATACATGCTGCAGCAAAGTTTTTGCTATCTCAATATCTGCGCGCGAAGTATATGTATTATGCACAAATATCATTGGGTGACTGGGTGACAGCCACTGCAGATAGGTTTGCAAAGATGATTTGCCTGAAGGGTGGAAAAATCCGTCATCTATACCAACGGTTTTGAGCAAATCCCCTACAGCCCCGCTCTTCAGCAGGTAGTACTCGTCTTCTGCCCTGCTCTCCTGGTTGTGTATTGATAGCAGGGAATTCTTATCTAATTTATCAATAAGGCTGAATAACTGCTGCGATACAGAGTATGGAGCATGTGGTACCACCGATTGGCGCAATAGCTTACTTGCCAATGTTTGCTCACTGAATGATTGGTACACAGACGTTGCGTAATCAAATTGCTGCTGCGGAGTTTCGGAGAAGCCTATTGCCTCAACGAAGCTGTGGAAGTGTATTTTGTCTTGTGCGCGCAAGTCAAGTGTATCGGCAGTATTAGTGATGTCACCAACGGCTACAATGCCATTAGCGGTCATCTCACTAAACGCCTCGTGACGCGCAGCGGTCTTTTGTTCTTCTGTGTAATTGTTACGGGTTAGCGCTACTTGCTTAAGAAAAGGTATGAGGCCTGTCCGCTCAGGCACCTGCCCTTTCATGTGAGATAGCTCCAGGTGGCAATGTGCATTTACAAAACCGGGACAGATAATACCTTCGTATTGCCGAACCTCACCGCCATTAATATTCTCGTATATGCCCGTAATAGTCCCATTATCGGCCACTTCTATTACCGTGCCTGCAGGCATCCATTTTTTCCCATTGTGTATGCGTGCAGCGGTCAGTAACATAACTATTGCTTGAAATATTTCAGGTTGATTACCTCCTGTTCGTTCAGGAAACGCCACTTACCCCTTGGTATGTTCTTCTTGGTAAGCCCCGCATACATTACACGGTCCAGCTTATCTACTGTATAGCCCAGGTGCTCAAATATCCTGCGCACAATACGGTTTCGACCGCTGTGGATCTCAATACCTATTTCATTTTTCTTCTCCAGGTAGGCTATGGCATCAATAGTAACCGGCCCGTCGTCCAGCGTTAAGCCCTCTATTATTTTCTCAAAATGTAATTTGGAAAGTGGCTT
>DATCSV010000194.1:0-5193 GCA_036568285.1 Flavipsychrobacter sp.
TGAAAAAGGGGCTTTATTATTATAAGTGCAGTTTCTCTTTTTTTGCGAGTAGTTCGTCTACTGTTTCCTGGTACATCTCGTCCGGCACGCAGCAATCTACCGGGCACACGGCAGCACACTGGGGTTCTTCGTGGAAACCCTGGCACTCGGTACATTTATCAGGTGTTATATAATATATATCCACTGCGCGTGGTTCGTGGCGGGCATCCGCATCAGTTGTCGTGCCATTCATCAGGGTATAAGCACCTTTTACTGATGTCCCATCGGTAATGGCCCACTCTACTCCACCTTCATATATTGCATTATTGGGGCATTCAGGTTCGCAGGCCCCGCAGTTGATACATTCGTCAGTTATCTTGATTGCCATAGCTCAGTTTTATTATTCTAATTTTGCCCGTAAAGTTACAATTTAACAGGCATAAATATAACAGATGGTATCATTACAGAGGAAGATAGAATTATTAGTACAATTGGGTGAATATATGCTGTCGGCTGACGATAGCTGGAAGGACGCGAAAGAGCTGGCAAAAAACAGGAATGCCTGGTTCGATAATGAAAGTATAGACATGGCTGTGGGGGGCATTGCCGGCAGTTTCCTGCAGGCAGATGCATTAAAAAACTGGATAGATAAATATCCCACACCCGGGCAAAGCCTGAAGGTGGGTATAGTGATGGCAGGCAATATACCCCTGGTGGGTTTTCACGACTTTCTCTGCGGCTTCGTTACCGGCCACATATTATACATTAAGTTATCATCAAAAGATGATGTGCTGCTCAGGCACCTGGTGGGTAAGCTGGCGGAATGGGAACCCGACGTGGCTGAGCAAGTAGTATTCGCCGATAACCTGAAAGGCTGTGACGCCTATATAGCTACCGGCAGCAACAATACCGCCCGGTATTTTGAACAATACTTTGGGAAATACCCAAATATCATACGCAAAAACAGGACGTCTGTAGCCATATTATCCGGCAACGAAACGCAGGAAGAATTTCAGCGGTTGGGTATAGATATTTTCAGTTACTATGGGCTTGGATGCCGCAATGTCACCAAGGTGTTCCTACCCGAGGGGTATGATATAAATATATTACTAAAAGCATTACAACCATTCAGCGACATCATCCACCACCACAAATACAAGCACAATTTTGATTATTACCTGGCTATATATCTGCTGAACAGGGTGCCCTATTTCTCTAATGATTTCCTGCTGATGGTAGAAAACACGATACCATTTTCAGCAGTCAGCGTGTTACATTACGAATTTTACAAGGATAAGGAGGAACTGCTTCAAAGTTTACAAAATAATGACAGCATCCAATGCGTGGTAGACAATGTTAATATAAAGTATGGGCTGTCACAGTTTCCGGCTCTTACTGACTATGCTGATGGCATTGATACTATGATGTTTTTGAGCACTTTATGACATGAAAATTAAAAAATCTGAAATATGGGCAAATTTTAACAAAATGCTTTGCCGAAGTGGAAATTATTAGTAATTTGTCGTTTGATATTAGCCCCGCTATATTGGCGGGAGTTTTATAATAAAACCAACTAATTGACAAAAAGCCATGTCTATACGGTATAACATGGTTTTTTTACCGTTAAGAAAATTAATAACATGATAGGAAAGTTATTTACTCAGCGTTTATTGTTGTTGCTTGCAGTAGCCACTGTCGCATTGAACGTCACAAAGGCTCAGACCGTTTTAACAACTACAACACCATCTAACCGGTATACATTTATTACTGGTAATGCCGCACCTGGAGATGTTAGTAATTTTGTAAGTTTCGATATAGAGAATCAGAATCCTTGTCCTTACCAGCTAAACAGTGTTGCTGCTTTTCATGCAGGCAGACTGGATTTTGGCGGCGGTCTAAGGGTATCATCCAATTTTGCCAGTTACGAATTATGGGCACACTATACTAAGGTGACCGGCCCGCCAACACCTGTTACAACTGCTGCTGGTTGGCAGTTTATCGCAAAAGTAGACTCTGTTGATACAGATACTATAAACGGTATTACCCCTTTGTTTTCAGGGCTGACTACCGTTATACCTGCTAACAGCAAGGTTAGGTTCGTATTGTATTGTACCGACACGATGATTGTTGCGGGAGATACCGGCCCAGGCACTATTACAAGCAACAATATCACTTTGACTTGTGGTAGTCCGACAGAAACCTGGTACGGCATGTTTCCGAGCAACATTAATTATGTAAACAACGGATCATTCGGTCCAGGAAACGTTACAGGCAACCCTGCATTTACTAATTTCAATTTTGAAGGATCTGTAAGCCTGGTGGGATTGCCTCCTACACCACCTATTGCTGATGTAAGTTTAAAACCGGCTATCAGGTGTGTAGGTCAGGACTTAATTTTGAAAGCCACACACCCCAAACAGCCACAAGGTATTTTCACATGGAAGGATAAAAACGGTAATATAATCGCTCAAAATACAACGGGCATTGATACGATTTTCGGTGTAGACCACCCGAATGCCGGAAGGTATTATGTGACCTATACTCTTTGCGGAAAAGAATCATTACCGGATTCAGGAACACTGATCATCAGCGACCCACCCGCACCAACAGTTTCAGGTAAATTCGACTATTGCCTGAATGAGCAGTTTGAATACACTGTGGTAAATGGCACCAGCCCTACATGGTACTATACGCCTACCGGTGGTTCACCGGTACCGGTAACACCAACTATTAATACGTCTAGCCCCAATACTCTGATATACTATGTGTCGCAGACCGACCAGTATGGTTGCGAAAGCCGCACGCGTACGTTAGTAAGGTACAGGGCTGCTCCGAAGCCGGAAAAACCAATTGTCAATACACCTATTTATTATTGCGAAGAAATGCCCGCAGAGCAACTGACTGCAATAGGCGATACATTAAGGTGGTATTATTTCCCTGTAGGAGGCGTGCCTACGGTAAATGCTCCTACACCTAATACTTCGGTTGATGACTCATTCCAGTACTACGTAACCCAAACAATCGATGGTTGCGAAAGTGATAGGGCCAGAATAGATGTGGTAGTTACCTTCAGACCAAACGGACAAATATTATTGGATAAAACTGAGATTTGTGCTGAAGACAGTGTTTCTATAACATATTTCGGCAGTGCATTCGACGGTTCCCAGTTCAACTGGACTGTGCCTCCAAGGGGAGTGACTATCCTGAATGGATTTGGAGACAGCGATTCTACATTAGTTATCCGTCTTGACACTCCGGGTATACACCAGATAAAACTCAAAGTAGGTCAATCAGGTTGCCTAAGCGAGGAGTATGTTGAGGAAATCAAGGTTAAAGCGCTTCCTTATGGTCAAATCTTTGCAAAACAAGATGTATGTCTTGGTCAACCCGAACTCATAGAATCAAGCCGCTACACTCCGGGGCTCGATACCTTTATATGGGACTTTGATGGCGGTAGCACTACACACTTCGCCACAGAACAAGGCCCTTACGGCGTTTTCTGGGGAACAGATGGTGAGAAAATAGTGAAGGTGACATACATAAATGACGGCTGCGTATTTACTGAGTCAGATACTATAATGGTACATCCAAAACCTAATGCAACAATCGTTGGAACATACGATGTATTTGACAATGGCCAGAAAATGTTCGTGCCAGTCGACTATGTAGAAGGCGAGGAAATATGCGCAAGCGACAGCCTGAAAGTAACCGTACAAACAGTAGAGCCGGGCGCCACTTACAAATGGACACCTACCAGGTTCTTCGACACCTACAGCGACCGTCCGGTAACCTATGCAAGGGTTGACTTCAGCAGCAAACTCTATGTTGAGGTAGAGGATATATATGGTTGCCAGAACAAAGACAGCCTGGAAGTGAAAACTAAGTCTTGCTGCGAAATGACTTTCCCTTCAGCATTCAGTCCCAATGGCGATGGAAAGAACGACCTCTTCCGCCCCATCACTATCGGACGCAGGGAGGTGAAACTGTTCCAGGTATTCAACAGGTATGGTCAACTGATCTTCGACTCAAGGCAGGCAAACAGGGGTTGGGATGGTACAATGAATGGCAGAGATGCAGACATCGGCACCTACTTCTACCAGATCAACTTCGTGTGTGAGAAGGAGAATGTGACCCAGGGAGGCGAAGTAATATTAGTGAGATAACATACAAACGACTAAGTAATAAAAAAGAAAGCGTCCCGCAGATGGGGCGCTTTCTTTTTTACACTGTCTCATCCTGAAATAAGTTGACACAACACTGCATGTTCGAATGGCAGTTACTTACCCGGACAAAGTATATATCTCCGGGGAAAGTATCGGTTGGCTTGCGATTTTATCTGTAGCTATTTACTTCAAAGGCCTGGGAACAGAGAAACGACATTTCTGATAGCCAATAGCCGACAACCTTGCTTAACTCCATGTCTCAAAAACACATTAAACATGCATAAATAAAAGTGCCTGGCTTGCTGAACCGGGGACTTTATCGGGTCAGAAAATCCTAAGTCTATTTAGAGACTTATGGACACATTTACCGCTTTCTCTTAAAGAAGACAAATCCGTTCTTACTACCCATTTCTTCCAACTGCGGCATGGCTCTATATTTGTCAGCCTGCATAATCTTACATACAAAGTACGCCGGTTTGTCTATATCGCCCGTCAGCAGCCATTCCTCACTATCATGATTTTCATTAGCTTGTGGCATCTTCCTGCTGTAAAACAAATGAGCATAGCTTTTGTAGCCTAGCACTTTCACATATACATCCCTTCCCTGCAGCACTTCGAAGAACTCTATAGCGGCACGTTGAGAATAAGCTTCAATTTTAGGTGTGAAGTGGGCAACCGTCACCTGGATAATAGCTACCTGGACAGCAAACAGCACACCAAAGCCTCTCAACTTATTTCTGTTCAGCAACAGTATTGCAACAACAATACCAGCCAGGTATAAAAGGCCCCATACAGTTTCTACAGCACTCCACGATACATCAGCCTGAAGGTTCGCCACAGCAAACGGATCATTAATGTATGGGATAAGCTTGTCTTTATAAATACCAACAAGCGGCAACAGAGTAATAACAACTGCCAGTAAAACGCCAATAATTGCCAGCAAGGCCTTTGTAAAGCGATTTATTTGCTCCTTTCTGTGAACAATATTGTAAATATGCAGGGCGGCAATAAAGGTAAGCGGAAAGTAGCAGAGCGATGAGTAGTGCACTAT
>DATCSV010000195.1:0-5229 GCA_036568285.1 Flavipsychrobacter sp.
ATGATGCCGGGAAAAAGAAATAATAAAAATGCACCGGGTGGCCCGGCTTATTGACATGGCATTGCGGAGATGAATATTGAAAAATGTATATATCATAGTGACATGCGGGTGTATTTGACGGTCTATATACTACATCAAATATAGTATTTTTCTACGAATTTACAAAGTAAATAGCAACAGTATTGGGGGCGGCTATGATTGTATTATATTATCATCGGCCTGGGTTTTAGCATCGGCATCTTTTATGATCTCGTCTAGTTCGGTAGCTGCCTGGTTGATGCCGTTAATAATTTTGTGGTTATCAGGGTCGGTGCCGGGGCGGAATAGCTGTACAAGCCCGAGTATGGTAGCTACCGGCTTGCGAAAGCGGTGTGACAGCATCCATGCTATTTCGCGGAGTTGTTTATTCTGCTGTTCTATCAGCAGGGCCTGGCGGCGTTCTTCTGTAATATCAGTAAAGTAGACCGTGAGGCCACCTGTGCCGGTAGGGTGGGCATTAACTGATACCCATTTGTCGAGCGAAGTAGCGTACTCTTCAAAATGTACGCTCACATTCTCTTTAAGTACGCGCTTGTATTCGGAGTAGAATTTATATGTAGTTGCCTTAGGGAAAATATCCCAGTAGCTCTTGCCGATGCAGTCATCCCTGCTAATACGACAAATGCGTTCAAATGCCTTGTTGACATATTTAAAATTGTAATTGCTGTCTAAGGTGAAGAAACCATCGTTGATACTATCCAGGATGGTTTCGAACTGTTTTTCTATATTTTCCATTTTCAATCGTCCTGACAGGACTGTGTTATCTTCCTATCTTTCAATTGGTTATAACTAAAGATAAGCGTTAACTGCATTGGTAGTTAGTGTTTTGACGCATTAATTTTGTTTAATCCTTATTGCCATTAACCGATTTTAGGTTCAACACAAAGAGGTTTGTGCTGTTTATACCGTATTCCTTATTTTTACATTTACCTTAAAAGAATCATGATGAAACCTAAAACCTACGGACTTAAGACGTTAGCCTCTTTCTTTTTGGGCTGCCTCTGGATGTATATAATTGTGGGAGATGAAATGAAGATCTTCCTTCCCTCAGTCCTGACGATAGCAGTACTCAGCATCTTGTTTGTACCATTAGTGTACATAGATGAACAACTTATCCGACTGCGAAGCCTCAGGCCTTTTGCGGACAAATTAGAACTGCGTTTTGAGGATATAGAAAGGATACATTTATATGCAGGAAATATCCGGTTCAGGATGGAATTTTATATGAAAGACGGCACCCGCAAATCTACCACCAATTTCTTCAGGTACTATGATATGGAGGAGGTATTTGAACACCTGGATGCTTCGGGAGTGCAGGTGACATCGTCGGGCATAAGAGCAATCACCTGGAGGAAGTAGTAATTAGTAGTTAGTGGTTAGTGGTTAGTGGTTAAGTTAGTAAGTTTGCCAGGGTAAAGAACAACCGAAGAGCAATAGGATGCCAGGAACACCAAAGACCACTGTAGGCAAAACAAAGACATTAACTGTTTATATATTAACCGTTGTAATCGGGTATGCCCTGTTCATCATACCTGACGTGTTCTTCGGGGTTACTAAAATTAACGGTGGCAAGATCGGGGTAAACCTGTTGTACATCGCCTTGTTCCAGTTTTGCTCAGTTACGGCTTTGCTCTATGCTTCTCTCAGGATCTTAAAGAAAGATTTCAGTTATATCGGCCTCAGGTTCGTCCACCTTAAAAAAGATGCCTTGCTGGGTGCCATCTTTGGTTTGCTATGGACTACCATTCAGTTTACGGTGCTTATTCCGAGCACAGGCGGAGCTGACCGGGCAGATGTGGCCGGATTGTTAACTATGTATGATGGTAGTTTAACCGGAACCCTTTCATTCATAGCGCTGGGGGTAATAGGCGGTGGCATAACCGAGGAGCTCTTCAACAGGGGATATTTCATTAATGTACTTAAAGACGTTTTTAAGAATGAAAGAGCCGGGCTGTGGTTCTCTGCTGTTTTGTCTATTCTCCTCTTCGCCCTGGGCCACCTGCCGACAGATGCAGTGGAGTGGTTGGACATCCTGGTGCCTACGGTGATGTATACCCTGTTATTTATTACCACGAAACGCCTGACCGCCTCCATAGTGGCTCATGGTATATATAACGCGGCGGGGATATTATTAACCTGGTATATTTACTATACGTAGTATGTGGAATAGTGCACTGCCAATAAAAATGAATATCATGAAGGAACTGATCTGCCTGCTGGGTGTATTGGCCATGCTGAACAGCTGTGCGGAGAGTGCCGGAACCGCAACAAGTGCCGGGCAGCAGGCAGCAGGAAAGGCTGACAACCGCGTTAGGGAAGATTGCAACAATGCAACGGTAACTGCCAAAGTGCAGAAAGCATACCTGCTGCAGACAATAGTTGACTACACACCGGAGGAAGCTGAAAACTGGCTGCGTGAATATGAAGCAGATACCCTGCCCATACAGGGATTAACACGGTTTGACATTGATACAACCTATTATGCGCATTGTATATTGGGTATCCGCTATACTTATGGATGGATGGGGGCTTACCCTTCCGCCTATATAGGCTATCTGAACTACAATATGCGCACCGGAGACACCCTGCGCATGCAGGACGTAGTGCAAATGGGTAGCATGGATGAACTTTTAAAGCTATGTAACGACAAGCTGAACCGGAACATAATAAACAACCGCAAAGAGCTGGTAGCCGGTGACGGGCTGGAAGATGCAGACAGGCATCTAAGTAATTACCCGGCTGTGTTTACCACCGAAAATATCAATAACTACTACCTGAGCGACTCGGGTATTACGTTCTTTTACGTATTCGAGTTTCCGCACGTTATGCAGGCGATGGAGCCTGACGGTGAAGTTTTTCTTAACAGGGCAGAACTGGGCCCGATACTGCAACGCGGGGGTGCATTGGCTTTTTTAGCAGAATAGGGTGTTGCAATATACTTCTATTTCATGCCGGTGTTGTTGTGGCCACCGGTAATCATCAGCCATGTTATCCATAAAAAAAGCAGGGATATATCTAAAAAGGTACGAAAAAGTGTACTCGCGTACTTGAGTAATTTTATGAACATTCATATTGTTTTAGATGACAATCTTTGCCGCAAAGCGATCTGCAGTAGTGCCAAGGTTATCATGAGGTGGGGAAAAAACTGTGCCTGTGTGCCCGGTTTCCCGGATACTCATTCATCTGCCGGCAAGAACTGTTCTTTATTACTATATGGATTAAAAAAATGTCCTTCTGAATTAAAAAAAACAGGGTGGAAGCAGTTGGCAAATCCCCGGCACTGCTGAGGTGCGCGTCCCCTTCATTTTGCCACAGGGAACTTTGTTGAAAAATATCCCCGTAGGGTGGCATATATTTCATAATGATAGTTTTTTAAAATATGGGTAAATAAATTAAGGAATAAGATAAAGCAACTTTCGCCGGCACCTGCACCAACACAACGGAGAACAACGATAACAGCTGATAAAAACGCCCGTGCTAACTATGATAGGATACCCATTGTTTGGCTTCAGGAAAACGATCGATAGGATAACTCCTGATAGTGCCGGGCACCACCAGGCCTATACATTCGTATAAATGGCCGAGCCATGCCTGGTCGGTAACTATAGCCATGCGGCGCCAGCGGGTGAAATGCTTGAAACTGATGACACAATAATTGACAAAGGCACCGGGGCTATAATTTTGAAAGCCCGTTTCCAGCAGCACCAGGAAGTCGACCTTGCCATAAGCGGCGGCAACTTCATCTATACGCCGCATTACTACCTGCCTGTATTCATCGGCATGTACCCGTCCGCGTGCGCGATACGCAGCCACATGGCTCGGAAAGCCATCTAACAATTCCACCATATAAGACGCATAGAAAAAAAGTGTGCCCGGGTAGGGGGACTCAAAAATCAAATCCCGATAGCTATAGGTACAAGACAGTTTGGCCAGGAGCGCGTACTAAGCCGTCATTTTGACATAGTAATTTAGTGCGGCCTAAAGCTGTTTTAGAGTGGCAAAAATGTAAGATAATTTTGATGGACAGGATGGCAGGGTGGTGGGGTTGCCATGCAGCCGGCAATAAACTTATGACAGAATTCGTTTATCAAATAAGATTAAACCGGGCGATAAAAATGGGCATTGATACTGCTAAAGAGCACAACCAGGGTAAAAGAATTAGTAAAAAACGAATGCTGTTGACGTTTGGCTGGTCTGTTATTATAATGGTAGTACTTACCTTATTAGACACCGACAAGGGCCCTGAACAGTTTCCCTATGTAGATGGCGGAACAATAGTGTTCTTCTTGTTGATAGTCGGATTGTCTCAGTTATTTTTCGTTTTAACTGACCATTTTTTAAAACCGGAAATGCTATCCATTGTGTGGCCATTCCTTTCTAATGTTATCGCCATTACCGGTATACTTGGTGTGCTTTTTGCAGTAAAAATGGTGTGAGGATGGGGGGACGGAGTAATCACTCGCAAATCAGGAGATTAGTAAGGGACTACGGCTCAACGGTGGGAGTTGACACCCGTGAAATAAATTGCTAATTTAGCCACCCAAAACCAGCTTGCATGAGATACTTGACCTTATCGTTTTTCCTTACTCTTTTGTCGCTGACCGCCTATGGCCAACGGTTAGATAAATCGGAAAAGAGAATACTTAAGGAAAAAGGCATTTATGACTACTTCTTATTGCCCGAGGGCAAAAACAATGGTAAGAGCCAGGTAACGTTTTCGCAGGAGATAAAAGCGCAGGGCATTGATAAAGCCAGGCTGTATAAAAGGGCGCAACTGTTTGTAGCCCAGCAAAACTGGGGCAATACCGAGCATATCAGGTGCAAGGACGGTGTGACCCTGTCTTCTCAACTGGTGGATAAAGAGATACTCTTTGCCGACGAGGAAGAGGGGATCATCACAGGGCAGGGGTATAGCTTTTTCCCCATGGGCCGGGCCAAGCATTTTTTCCTCACCTTCCGCTACAAGATAACCGTGGCCGATGGTGCATACAGCTACCGTTTCGATAATTTTGAGATACTGGAATTTGTACGCGGGCCTATGAGCAAGGGCAAGGCTACCGGCGTAGCCTATGCGGGCATAGCGTCGGGGGGCAGCCGCACCCGGTTTTACGATGTAGACCTGCGCAGCTACCCGGTAGAGGAATTTTTTTCTGTACGAATAATAAAAGACGGATATCATGGCGACCTGAC
>DATCSV010000196.1:0-4160 GCA_036568285.1 Flavipsychrobacter sp.
CTTATTGTTACCTGTTATTATTGCTATGGGTGCATTTCATGGCGCAATTATCAACTGGTTTGCACACAAGTTCGGGTACAAGAACTTTATTCTTAAGAATACATCTGAAAACCTGTTTTTCATTGATGTACTGATGCTGGGCGAGTCTTACCATAATAATCACCACAAGTATCCATCATCGGTTAACTTTGGTGTAAGATGGCATGAGATAGACCCGATATATCCCATTATCCTGTTGCTGAACAAGCTGGGGGTTATTAAACTGCCCGTATTGGCCAGAGTTCAGGCCCTGCCGGCACAGCGTGACGGGAAATAGCAATAGAGCCAACCTTCAGGATGATTAGTTGTTCCGTTTAGTAAACAAAGCTAAAAAATGGAACAGGTTTTTTTCGATAGCTGGCAGAGTGTGGTCCGGTCGTTTGTTATAACGGTTCTTGCCTACCTGGTGCTCATTTTTATGTTAAGGATATCGGGAAAGCGTACCCTGTCTAAAATGAATGCCTTTGATTTCATAGTAACTATCGCGCTTGGATCCTGCCTTGCCACGGTTGCCCTCAATAAAAACGTTGCATTGGCGGACGGCATCCTGGTCTTTTTCCTCCTCATATTTATGCAGTATATCATCACTGCCTTATCAGTGAAGTTCAGGAATGTAAAAGAGGTCGTCACCGCAAAGCCTACGCTGCTACTGTATAAGGGTGAAGTACTGGAAGAGGCTCTTGAAAAAGAACGGATAACTATAGAGGAGATCTACCTGGCAGCAAGGAAACAAGGCATTGGCAAGCTGGAGGATATAGACATAATGATCCTGGAGTCTGCCGGGGACATGACAATTATTCCATCCATAGGTGCGGATAAGCCTGGTGTAACGGAGGACGTAGAGAATATGCCGGGCTCATAATGGGCTTTGGCAGCGCAACTAAAGAGTACTCGTTTGCTCCCCTCTCATTTTGTCCAACGTCTCCAGCAGCGCATATTTTTCTTCATCTATCTCCTTCCTGGAGCGGATATTCATACGGCGGAAAACAGCCAGCGGCGGACACCAACCCTGTATAGCGTGCTGTGCCAAAAAAGAAGTAACTATTATTGGCAGGCTCAGCCACAGTTTGCTGTATTTTATGCCCAGCACTGTGCCGGTGAATGCTATTACAGATGCGTTCAGCGCCAGCATCCTTTCTATATCCCATTCCTTGTCCAGCTCTTCAATACGTTTTAGGATTACATCTCTGCTTTGCTTGCGGTAGAACTCAATATTACGTTCTGTCCTCCGGTCTATTTCGGCATTTACATGCATGTTCGTGTTTTCCCTTACCCGGTCCGTGATTATCTCTTGTGCCATGATCGCTTTTACATAATACAAAGCAAAATATTGTACCAACATGCCGGTGCTATATAGAGGAAGTCCACCAGGTATTGCTGTTGCATAAATTCTACACAAAACGTACATATACACATGGATTGCAGTATTTCATTGCTAAAAGTGCTTGTTGAGGCGCGTGACCTGTTTGATGGTACAGTTTTTTGACCTCATTGGTAAAGCATATCTATGAAAAACCTGAATGACAAGAAAGTAGCCGTACTTGCAACAGACGGCTTTGAACAATCGGAACTGGAACAACCCGTCCAGGCTCTCAAAGACGCGGGTGCGCAGGTAAGCATAATATCCTTGAAGTCAGGCACCATAAAGGCCTGGAGCGAAAAGAACTGGGGAGAAGAGATAAATGTTGATAAGACTGTTGACGAAGTAGGTGCCCAGGACTACGACGCTTTGGTGCTGCCGGGCGGTGTTATGAGTCCGGACAAGCTACGTATGAACGAGCAGGCAGTGGCTTTTGTTGGTGGTTTTTTTGAAAATAATAAACCCATTGCTGCTATCTGCCACGGCCCGTGGACATTAATAGAAACAGGCGAATTAAAAGGCAGAACTGTTACATCGTATCCATCGCTCAAAACTGATCTGGTAAATGCCGGGGCAAATTGGGTGGATAAGGAAGTGGTGGTGGATAAAGGCTTGGTGACCAGCCGAAACCCGGGTGATTTGCCCGCTTTTATCAATAAAATGCTGGAAGAAATAAAGGAAGGCATGCATGTACGAACGTTGCTGCTACTGGTATTCTCTGTATTCCTTTTTAGCTGTGGAAGCGGGGATACGACAGAAGGCTACGGAGGCGAGGCGGACCTGGATACAACCGCGGAGGAAATGTACGCTCCCCCGGCCGATGGTTACAACCACACCGATACGTCAGCCACATATACCGGCGATAATAATGATGTCATGGATTAATGATAGGTATATAGGCTTTATTGCTCGTCATATATAGTGAATACCGTCCCGAAGGGACGGTATTTCTTTTTAGGTTTCGCCGCAATGTTTGCTTTGTTATCTTTAAGGCAAATTGTTACTATGTTGTCAAGATGGCTGTTGCCTGTACTGCTGATACTACCGTGTTGCCTGCTGGCAGATGATAAAAAGAAAAAATGGGATGTTGAAGATCCGGGTGGGCAGCAAAAGGAAGTATCATTTACTGTTGACGAAGGTACCTGGATGAACCTGGATGTGTCGCCGGACGGTAAGGAGATCGTATTCGACCTGTTGGGCGATATATATATCATGCCGACCACCGGAGGCAAGGCTAAGGTGTTGAGGCAGGGCAAAGCAATGGAAGTACAGCCACGCTTTAGCCCCGATGGCAGGAGAATATGCTTTACCTCAGATGCCGGTGGCGGAGATAATGTGTGGATTATGGATAAGAACGGCAGCAATGCCAAACAGGTAACGAAAGAGGACTTCCGCTTGCTTAACAATGGTGTGTGGACGCCGGACGGTATGTACATAGTAGCGCGCAAGCATTTTACATCCACCCGTTCGCTAGGAGCCGGCGAAATGTGGATGTATCACATCAACGGAGGTAAAGGGCTGCAACTAACTGTAAAGAAGAACGATCAGCAGGATGTGAATGAGCCCTGTGTATCACCGGATGGGCGGTATGTATACTTCAGCGAGGACATGTACCCTGGCGGACATTTTGAATATAATAAGGACCCTAACAACCAGATATTCGTCATAAAAAGATTTGACAGGAAGAAAGGTGAAGTGGAGAGTGTGACCGGAGGCCCCGGTGGCGCAGTAAGGCCCCAGGTGTCGCCCGATGGTAAGCTGCTGGCATTTGTAAAAAGGGTAAGGACAAAAACAGTACTCTTCCTGCGTAATATAGAAACAGCGGAAGAGTGGCCAGTGTATGATAAGCTGTCTAAAGACCAACAGGAAGCATGGACTACGTTTGGCATCTATCCCGGGTTTGCCTGGACACCGGACAATCAAAATATAGTCATCTGGTCCGGGGGTAAGATAATGAAGGTGGATGTAAACGCAGTGAACAAAGCGGTGGAAATACCTTTCTCCTGTGATGTACGGCAGAAGATATCCGAAGTGGTGCGTATCAAACAGGATATTGATAAAGATGAATTCAAAGTGCGTGTGATACGCCAGGCCGTTACTTCGCCTGACGGGAAATACCTCGTGTTTAGCGCGCTGGGGCATCTGTATAAAAAACAACTGCCTAACGGTCAGCCCGAGCGCATAACCAATGCTGATGAACTGGAATACGACCCCGCATTTTCTCCGGATGGCAAGACTGTTGTATATGTAACCTGGAGCGATAGCTTGCGTGGCAGCATCAGCAAAGTGAAATTGTCAGGCGGCAAACCCGAAACCATCACAAATAAGAAAGGTATCTTCCGCACACCATCTTTTTCCCACGATGGCAAGTGGATAGTGTACGAGCGTGAAGGTGGCAGCAACACACTGGGCCCGGCATATACAGCAAAACCCGGTATTTATTACATATCAGCCGATGGTGGTAAGGAGTATTTTGTAACGAACAAGGGTGAAAGTCCCCGTTTCTCAAAAGACGATAACCGCATCTACTACCAGAGTGGCGGTGGATTGGAAAAGCAATTCAACTGGTGCAAAACCGACGGGGAAGATGAGCGTGCCATCTTCAAGACAACTTATGCAAAACAGTTTACAGTATCGCCCGATGAGCAATGGATAGCATACGCTGATTTGCACCAGGTGTATATCGCGGCATTCCCGCATACGGGCAGAACAATAACAATAGGAAGCGATTCATCTGCCTTTCCGGTACGCAGGGTGTCGC
>DATCSV010000197.1:0-11431 GCA_036568285.1 Flavipsychrobacter sp.
AAAACACCGTCGTCGTACAGTTTTTTAAAGAAAGCCTGCGAGGTTTCGCGATGTGTTGCACTGCTGGTGCGCGAGTAGATGTTGAAAGACACGCCCATCTGCTCAAAACTGTCCTTTATCATGGCGTGGTACTTGTCCACCACGTCCTGCGGGGTTACACCCTCTTTGCGGGCACGTATAGTAATGGGTACGCCATGCTCGTCGCTACCACACACAAACTGTACATCACGCTTTTGCGCACGCTGGTAGCGCACATATATATCCGCAGGCAGGTAACACCCCGCCAAGTGGCCTATGTGTACCGGGCCGTTGGCGTAGGGTAGTGCTGCCGTTACTAATATCCTTTTATAATCCATTCTGTAACTCCGTCGTTTTGAGGGTGCAAGATAATGATTGTTGGAGGTTAATTGGGTAATAAGGTAATTAGTCGTGAGTCGTAAGTCATGAGTCATAAGTGGTAAGACCTGTTGCATGCGTGTGTGAGATTTGTTAACTCGTAAAACCACGGGTTTAACTCTTGGCAATATAGTGGTGTTGTAATAATTTGAAAATGAATGTATTATAACAGGTTTGTTAACTTTTGTTAACTCTGCGCATGTTTTCTTTAGCGTAATACCGGTAATAAAAAATCCCCCGTGGCGTGCGGAGGATGGAAAGGTGGGGTAATATCTTTTGGTGGGTAGGGATGAAGGTTGCATATTGAATTTTTTATTGATTCATCTCGGATTTGTTCTAAAACAAAAGTACATCATTTTGTTTAATGCTCAAAGTCTACTGCGTGAAATGTGGATTTTTTTATGCGAAAGCCCCACCATGCAGGCGGGGCTTTCTATGGGAGAAACTATAAAAATTACAAGCTATTCGGGTGTTTCGTCCTTTGTTTGGGGCAGATGCTTTCGCTCTATTTTATAAGCTGAAAACATACCGATGCCACCACCAATGGCAAGCAGTGCAAAATACAGCGCAGGATTGTCGTGTTTACTTTCATACATCTCCCTGAAGAATTGGGTGTCAAGTGTATAAGCTACTGCCAGGCCAGTGCCCGCACCAATAAACAGCAGGGCATATTTCATATAAGCATAGGGCTTGGGACCTCCTCCATGGTTTCTGCGGGGATTGATGCCTTTTTCGATCATGGCGAGATTCTCTCTGCTGCGCATGAAGTAAAAGCCAAGAACAGTGGCGAAAAACGAGATGGGTATCAGAATGTCTTCGAGCATATTGATTTTTTTTGTTGGTTAATTACTGTCCATAAGACGCCCTGATTTATACACGGGTTACAACTTTATAAAAAATAATTTTCCTGTAACCTACCTTAGTAAAATGGCGTCTAATTGACAACACATGCAGGAGCAACAGGATGCGGATATCATAGAGCGGGTATTGCAAGGCGACAGGAACGCCTATGCATTGCTTGTGGACAGGTACCGCCACCTGGTATATACGCTGGCCATGCGCATGCTGAATAATGCCGAAAATGCCGAGGAGGCGGCGCAGGACGTGTTTGTAAAAGCATACAGGTCGTTGAGCAGCTACAACGGGAACGGTAAATTCAGCACCTGGCTGTACACCATTACCCGCAATACCTGTTTATCACGTATCCGTACCTCGAAGTCTGCTGTAATGCCCCGGGAGGAGCAACAACTGGCAGCTATTGCCGGAGCAGACGAAAGCGTTAGCCACCGGTATGAACAGGGGGCAAGAAAGAAGATGATTTTGGCAGCAATAGACAGGTTGCCAGCAGACGAAGCTCAAATAATTACCCTGTATTATATACAGGAACAGACAGTAGATGAAATCGCCGGGATACTTAGCCTGGGTGGCAGCAACGTGAAGGTGAAATTGTACAGGGCGAGGAAGAAATTAAGAGAAATATTAGACAGGTATTATAAAGATGAATTAACAGAATACTATACCGGGAAATAAACAATTGCATTAATTTTATACCAGCGATCATGCAGCAAGAAGCGATAGAAATACAATTGTGGGAGTATCTAGATGGTACCTGCACCGTGGAGGAAAAGGCACGCATAAGCGGGTTGATAGCAACTGATGCCCGCTGGAAAACCTGTTATGATGAACTCATATCTTTTGATCAGGGTTTGCGGAGGGATATGGTGGCGGAGAAAACTACAAGTGGCTTTACCGATAATGTAATTGCCGTGCTGGATGCATCGACCAGCCAGTTTGCAGCCAGGAAGCGCATGCTCACGCTATCTATTCGTGCCATAGCTGCATTTTTTATAGTATCTATTGTGCTGCTGCTGACCTATGCATTAGTAGATGCAGGAAGTCTGTCCTTCTCACCATCTGAATATCAACTGCCTGAAATACATGTACCCGAACTGCAACTACCATCATATGCGCCGTTTATTGCCGGGCTGTTAGCTGTAATTATGCTATTGGCGGTGGGGGACAACATTTTGAGGGGCAAGAACACCCATAGAGCCTGATGGCTGTAACATTCTACATTTTTTTATAAACAAACGGCCTCAGGGCTCCGAGCTTTTGACAAAATCCTGGTTTGCAATAGGGGTACGTGCGCTTCGCTGCGTTTTATTAACAAGAAACTAAAGATGCAGCATATGAAAGGAGCCTTGTTATTAGCCGTAATACTGTGCATAAACGTATATACCTATGCGGGATTTAAGTTGGCAACGGGCGAGCCCTTGCACAGCCAGCAACAGGTATATGCGGTAAAAGGCCGAATGGGCCTGCTCATTAAGCAAAAGATGAGTTTTGGAGATTATCGTACTGTGATGGTAAAACGGTCGGCTATACGTACATGGACGGGGGTAGATGGTTTTCCCGGTATGATATGGACAGAGCACATGCAGGGCAGACAATCCATACACTTCAGGCTGACGAACGGGCAAGACACCAGCGATGTAATGGCTGTGAGCAGGGTTTCGGCCAGGGACTTGCTCATTGGTACGGCTGATGGTAATAAGCGATTGCCAGGGTCTGTAGTGGCCCTGTTCAAAAGCACGGAAATATCTAATAACAACTATTCCGTGTCCATAGTGAATAAAAAGGGTGAAGAACCATGGGAACTCTTCCTGGATAATACAGAGGCACAGATAAGGCGTAAACAACCCGCAGGCTATATAAGGCGCGGTGACGAGTATTATACCATAGAGCCGGTTTGGCAAGTTGAAAAAAAGAACGGGCAGTTAGCGACTATGCCGTTTGGCAGCGCCGGCTTTGAGATAAAGGACAGGGATGGGAACGTTGTAGCCGCTGTATCATTAACAGACAATGGGGATGTGTACCTGGGGCCCGGTACGGATGAGGAAAGAATGTTGTATGCCAATGCATGCGCCGCACTATTGCTGCAAAGCAATATCAATGAATAGGGGGTAACCGATTGTTCTAAGCAGAATGATCGTTCGTGGTACTTGTTATCTTCTTCAGCAGGCTGATTTGCCCCAGGTGATAGTGGGTATGCTCAATAACACCCAGTATGTTGCGGTAATAAGTCCCGTATTTTTCTTCAACAAATGGTTCCCATAATTTGCTTTCGGGCAGTTGTTCTACCAGTGCGGCAAGGGTTTTAGCATCGGTCAGGACTTTGCTGAGCATATTATCCCAGTCGGCCTGCGAAAGTATAGGGGGGCAGTCGAAGCTATATTTATCATGCGCATCCAGGGAGCCCCCTTGTAGTACCTTTATTTGCGCCACTACGTAATAGTTGATATGAAAGACAAGCACGGCTATCGTATTACAATCGTGTACCTTTGCAGTGGCTTGCTGCCATGTTACACCATCCAGGGTGTCTTCCAGGTTCACGCAGGTCCAGTTGCCACCGAAGTGGACATCCCTGAAGTGCTTTGCGAGTTGTTGGGTAGATGACATTTGCGGTAGTATTTGGTTAAGGCAAATATAGAATAGTTGTTGCGCCGGGAGATACACCATGAGATGAGTTGCGGTATAAAGAGGTAAATGTGATTGAGAATCAATGTAATAATGCCCCGGGATCCGGAATTTTTCCGGTGTTATACTACGCCGGATATGCCACTGAAACAGGGGATTGCAGGGGTGCAACTATTTCTTTACAATAATTTTGCGTGATTTAAAAAGATACATTACCTTTGCAGTCCTTTAAAAAAAATATATTAACGGTAAGCAAATGCCTACAATTCAACAATTAGTAAGAAAAGGCCGTAAGCAGGTAGAAGTTAAGTCGAAATCGCGTGCGCTGGATGCATGTCCTCAACGTCGCGGTGTATGTACCCGTGTATACACTACTACCCCTAAAAAACCGAACTCAGCGCTGCGTAAAGTAGCTAAAGTGCGTTTGACCAATAAGATAGAGGTTATCGCCTATATTCCGGGTGAGGGCCACAACCTGCAGGAGCACAGTATCGTACTGATACGCGGCGGCAGGGTAAAAGACCTTCCGGGTGTACGTTACCACATCGTACGTGGTGCGCTGGATACTGCCGGTGTTAAAGACCGTAAGCAGAGCCGTTCTAAATACGGTACCAAAAGAGAAAAAGCTAAGAAATAATTAATAATAACAAGCTATTTATAATATAATAACATGAGGAAGGCACAAGCTAAAAAAATCCCTCTGGCACCAGACCCAAGGTTCAATGACAAATTGGTAACCCGTTTTGTAAATTGCCTGATGTGGGGAGGTAACAAAAGCATAGTTCTGAAGGCGTTCTACGATGCCATTGACAAAGTGAGCAGCATGACCGGCGAAGACGGTTACGAAGTTTGGAAAAAAGCCCTGACTAACGTTACTCCTGCTGTAGAAGTGCGCAGCCGTCGTATAGGTGGTGCTACCTTCCAGATACCTGCGGAGGTTCGTCCTGACCGCAAAATTTCACTGAGCATCAAATGGCTCATCCGTTACAGCCGTGAGCGCAACGGACGTACCATTGCCGACAAACTGGCCAACGAGATAGTTGCCGCAGCTAAAGGTGAGGGTGGTGCTTTCAAAAAGAAAGAAGATACACACCGTATGGCAGATGCCAATAAGGCATTCGCTCACTTCAGGGTGTAACGAGATATCAAATATTTGATAATAGATATTAGAGGTTGCTTCGGCAGCCTCTTTTTTTTATGTATGCTAATTGCTTATTACCAAGCCTGGGTATTAATTAAACAAATGTGGATAACTTATTTGTACAAATGTTTAATTTGTTCAGGTTTACACACTATATTTGTAAATAAATTAGTTTTAGCGAAAAATAGCAATAACAATGGCAGCAGATGAAAAATTAAAGGTACTTAAGCTCGCTCTGGACAAGATCGAGAAGGATTATGGCAAGGGTTCTGTAATGATGCTGGGCGATAAACAAGCGGTAAATATCGAAACCATCAGCACAGGCTCTTTAGGATTGGATGTAGCGCTGGGTGTGGGTGGTTTTCCGCGTGGGCGTATAGTAGAGATATACGGACCGGAATCTTCGGGTAAAACCACGATAGCTATACATACTATAGCCGAGGCACAAAAAAAGGGTGGTATCTGCGCTATTATAGATGCTGAACACGCCTTTGACGCCAGCTATGCCCGTAAGCTGGGTGTAGATGTCGACAATCTTATTATTTCTCAGCCTGACTATGGCGAACAGGCCCTGGAGATAGCCGACAGGCTGATCTCTTCAGGTGCATTGGATGTGGTGGTGATTGACTCTGTGGCCGCACTGGTGCCTAAAGGCGAACTGGAAGGTGAGATGGGCGATAGTAAAATGGGACTACAGGCCAGGTTGATGAGCCAGGCTTTGCGTAAACTGACAGCTACCATCAACCGTACGGGTTGTACCTGTATTTTTATCAACCAGCTCAGGGAGAAAATAGGTGTGATGTTTGGTAACCCCGAAACTACTACTGGTGGTAATGCATTGAAATTCTACGCTTCTGTGCGTTTGGACATTCGTAGAATAAGCCAGATAAAAGATGGTGATGTAGCCAGTGGTAACCGTACCCGGGTAAAGGTTGTGAAGAACAAAGTAGCGCCTCCTTTCCGTACTGTAGAGTTCGATATTATTTTCGGCCATGGTATCAGCAAAGTGGGCGAGATAATTGATATGGGCGTAGACCTGGGTATACTGAACAAGAGCGGCTCATGGTTTAGCTACGGCGACGCCAAAATAGGCCAGGGCCGCGAAGCGGTAAAGCAATTCATGCTGGACAATCCTGAAATGATGCAGGAGGTAGAAGATAAAATACGGGTGCAACTGCAGCCGGCCGGTGAATAAGGTATTCTAAACTGGAAACGCCCCGTATTTATTACGGGGCGTTTCTGTTTGTTGACACTGCTCTTTATTTTAGAGTGCAACCCGTAACGTTGCCGGAAACCGGAGTCTTGCCTTCGCATAATGCTTTAGCGTTAGGCTTTGTTGTTTCTTTGATCTCAAAATTAAAATCGGGATCACCACAATCACAGGTCCAGTCTTTCTTGCAGGAAGTAAGGCTAATAGAAATAAGTGCGACAGCAATTAATAGAGTTTTTTTCATAAATAATTTTTAGAATAAATAATGATATAATATTATAAAAGCTATCAGATATTTGCAAGCATACTGCCGAAAAATATATCTCTGTATTTCTTTGTATTTCTGTTTCTCTTAACTTTAGAGATAATTATATGATATGGAAATTGTTGACCAGCACCGGATGTTGCGCGCTTATGTTGAGCAATTGATTCCTGATATTGAAGATGACACCTGGCAGCATTTTGCTGCAAAGCTTACCGTTAAGTTCTATAAAAAAGGCGAGTTGATAATAAAACCGGGAATGCTCTGCCATCATGTATCTTATGTGAACAAAGGCCTGCTGCGCAGCTATTACCTGGTAGACGGCAAAGAGATCATTACTTCATTCTTCCCCGAGGAATGTTATTTCTCCGATTATGAAAGCTTCCTCTCCAGGAGACCTGCGGTGATGTATAGCGAAGCCATAGAAGATTCAGAAGTAGTTGATCTGAACTACGAGGATCTGCAATCGCTCTACGCTGAGTATCCCCAGTGTGAGCGTGTGGGCAGACTAATAGCAGAAGAGTTGTTCGTGCACCTTTCCAATCGTAATTCTTCCTTTATGCTGGATACACCGGAACAACGTTATCAGCGTTTCTTGGAGGAGTGCGGAAGTACTGCGCAGCGTATACCACAATATATGATCGCCTCTTACCTGGGCATTACCCCGGAGGCACTGAGCAGGATAAGAGGTCGAATCAGCCGGAAGCCGGCCGGAGTTATGATGATTGATCCAAATCAATTAAGCGCAAAGAAGTGCTGATATTGATTCAAGTCAATGGTGGGATACTATTTTACAATCAATTTTGTGCGTGAAAAATGCACATGACATGAAAAGAGTATTATTGTTATTAACTGTAATTGTTAGTTGGCTGAATGCCGGGGCTCAGCAGACGCAAGTTGTATTCGGAACAATTATTGATGAGGCATCGAAGGTGCCGCTGGTGGGCGCTACAGTCGTCCTGACTTCAGATCCATCTGTTGGAACTGTTACCGATGCCGACGGAAATTTCAGGCTGCCGAATGTACCCCTGGGCAGGCAAACATTCAAGATAACCTATACCGGATACGAGGAAAGATATATACCAGACGTAGTGGTAACAGCGGGTAAGGAGGTCGCACTTAACCTTACATTGCAGGAAGCGGTACGCAAGCTGGATGAGGTAACTATAGTGTACAACCGCAGCCGTGACCCCAACAATACTAATAACGAGATGGCCATGGTCAGCTCACGCTCGTTCAACATTGACGACACAAAGAAATATGCAGGGGCTATAGGTGACCCGTCGCGTATGGCCGCCAACTTTGCAGGGGTGGTGTCGGGTAATGACAGCCGCAACGATATTGTGGTGAGGGGTAATTCGCCTACAGGTATGCTATGGCAATTGGACGGTTTGAATATTCCTAATCCCAACCACTTTGGCTCGCTCAACAGCACCGGTGGGCCCGTCAGTATGTTGAATAACAACAACCTGGATAAATCTGATTTCCTAACCAGTGCTTATCCCGCGCAATATGGTAACGCATTAGCGGGCGTGTTCGACCTCAGGTTAAGGGATGGTAATAAAGAAAATCATGAATTTGTAGGGCAGGTGGGCTTTAATGGTTTTGAAGTAGGAGCAGAAGGGCCAATCAGTAAAAAGTCAAAATCTTCCTACCTTATTAACTACCGGTATTCCACCCTGGGGGTATTCAGCGCCCTGGGCATCAATTTTGGAACCGGCGCTGCTATACCGCTGTACCAGGATGTGAACTATAAAGTGGTGACCAACGTAGGAAAGAAGGGCCGGCTGAGCTTGTTTGGAATCATAGGTGATAGTAAAGTAGACCTGCTGGGCGAGGACGTAGATACATCTGAAGCCAACCTGTACGGAAGTGCCTACTCAAATGTGTATACGCATTTCGGTACAACGATAACAGGCCTTAGTTACAGGCACTACCTATCTGAGAAGACCACAACGACACTAACCCTAGGTTATAGCACCACGCTGGAAAAATTCACATCAGATTCTATCAGCTATCAAAACAGGGAAATAGTAGTGCCCAATGCAGCCGGCGACTTTAATACCAACAAGCTCTCGGCAGTATGGACCATTGCGCATAAACTGGATGCCCGTAATAGCCTGGAAGGAGGTGCGTATTACGATCATACTATCTTCGACCTATATAACAAGGACGTTATCAACGGTGTTACAGACAGGGTGTTTGTAGACGAGAACAGCAATTTTGGCCTTGGGCAGGCATATCTGCAATGGAAGCACAGGTTCAATACTAAATTGTCACTGGCTACAGGTGTGCACGGGCAGTACTTCTTTATGAATGAAAGCAGCGCATTGGAGCCACGGGTAAACATGCGGTATAATATCAGCCGTAAGCATGCTATCAGCGCAGGTTATGGCCTTAACCACCAGATGCAGAGCATATATACTTACTTTGTACAGACGCCCACGCCTTCAGGCATTTTACTCACTAATAAGGATTTAGGTTTTACCCGCAGCAATCAATATGTACTCTCTTACGACTGGAGTATAGCGGCCAACCTGCGCCTTAAATTGGAAGGCTATTATCAAATGCTGGACGACGTACCGGTAGAGTCGCACCCCTCGTCCTATTCCGCCCTCAATAGCGGCTCGGGGTTTGTGCCCGATGACCAGGATAGCCTGGTGAACGAAGGTACAGGCACTAATTATGGCATAGAGCTTACTGTAGAGAAATTTTTCAGCGATGGTTATTATTTCCTTATTACCAGTTCGCTGTTCGACAGTAAGTACAAGGGTAGCGATGGAATAGAACGGAATACAGCTTTTAATACCGGATATGTGCTAAATGTACTGGGCGGCAAGGAGTTTAAAGTAGGCAAAAAGGGGAATGTACTGTCCTTAAATATCAAGGCTTCCACTATAGGTGGAAAATACGCGACTCCTATTGATCTGAACCTGTCATCAGTGGTAGGTGCTGCTGTCTACGACAACAGCCGCGCTTTCTCTGAAAGACAGGATAACTACTTTA
The DNA here is from genome assembly GCA_036568285.1 of Flavipsychrobacter sp. GTDB lineage: Bacteria > Bacteroidota > Bacteroidia > Chitinophagales > Chitinophagaceae > UBA5543. Next base: position 9,493 of record DATCSV010000197.1, read on the forward strand.
GGATAGACCTGAAGATAAGTTACAGGAAGGAGTTCAAACATAGTACGTTAGAGGCTTCTATCGATCTCCAAAACCTGACCAACAATCAAAATATATTCAGCCAGGGATACGACCCGCTGAATAATAGAATATATTATAACTATCAGCAAGGGTTTTTCCCGGTGCCGATGGTCCGGTATACATTCTAAAAAAGAAACAGCCCCGTTTATATACGGGGCTGTTTCATAAAAAAATGCTGATCTATTGTATGTCGCAGGAAGGCCCCTTTGCAGAGCAAGTATTTTCGGCCTCAGATTCGCTGTTGGCCTCTACTATTTCGCTATAGCTTGGGCATACGCAGTTGTATTCCTTGGCGCAAGACATGGCCAATGTCGAAAAACCCGCCAGGAAAATCAATACAGTTGTTACCTTTTTCATATGCAATTCAATTTATTGTTATTAGAACCTGTAACCAATCTTGAATCCGAATTGTGCAAGAGCTTCGGTACCCATTTCTACACCGCCTAACTTGTTGAAGTAGCTAAATCCGAGGCCCAGTTCCAGACCCATATGGATGTGTTTGGTCGGGTTGATGTTCAGCGAGTTGGTAACCATAATACCCAGCATATTGCGAGACTGTTCGCCAATGCCGACAATATTGCCCATATTGTCGTATTTGAAATCAAACTCCCGGCCGGTACGGTAGGCCAGGTTAGGCCCTACACCATAGCGAATCACTCCTTTGCTACCTGTTGGGTATAATTTCAGGCCCGGCATAATGTAGTATGCAGGGTATGTTTTCCCGGTGGGATGAATGGCTGCATTTCTGCCGTTAGTGCCATCAAATTCCATCATGATCGGTAAATAAAAGCTAAGAATACCGGCGTTATCTAACACACGCTCGTATGCTATACCTACCCCTACATCGTAGGTCATAATCTGCATAGGCATGACGCTGATGATGTTGTTGCCGTAGTTTACTTTTTTACGGGCAGGCCTGTTGTTTTCGGCCGGGGCAAAGAAGTCTTCTGAACCATTCTCATATTCTATTTTCGATACATCTGCTTTGTTGATAGTGTAAGTAGGGCCGCTTGTATTGTCCGCTTTTTTATATGAAACTGTACGGGCTGTGATCTCGGTTACTTTAACCTCTATCATATCCCCGTTTTTCTTAAACAATTTATCCTGGGCGAAGGCCGCATTGAGGGTCAATGTGCCGGCAATGGCTAAGAGCAATGTTTTAAAATGCATAAAGTTGGTTTTTTGGTATTGTATAGCACAGATTATGCCAATATTATGTTTAAACGAATCTTAACAAAAAAATTTCATTTACTGGTAGGTGAAGCTACCATAAGGGCTCTCAATTACTACCTCTTTTTGTTCTGCTGTTTCTACGTATCCTGATATAACAGCTTCAATATTAAAGCTGCCGGCTATTTCAATTATTTGTTCGGCTGTGGCGCGGTCAGTAAATATTTCCAGTCGCTGCCCCATATTGAAAACCTGGTACATCTCGCGCCAGTCGGTACCTGCAGATTCCTGTATCATAGTGAACAGTGGAGGAGGTGGGAGGAGATTGTTTTTTACTACGCGTAGCGGCTTGGGTAGATAGTGCAGGCATTTGCTTTGCCCGCCACCGCTGCAATGGATAATGCCATGTATATTGTTGAAGTGCTGCTGCAATACTTTTAATATTACGGGTGCATAAGTACGGGTGGGGGATAGTATCATCTTACCTACGTTCAGAACAGTATCGGTGCTGTCAGTAAGGCTAAAGCTGCCATTGTATACAACTTCGCCCGGTAGGCCCGGGTCTACACTCTCAGGATATTTGCCAATGTATTCGTGCTTCAGGAGCTCGTGGCGGGCGCTGGTGAGGCCGTTGCTGCCCATGCCGCTGTTGTATTCTGTTTCGTAGGTGGCCTGCCCGTAGCTAGCCAAAGACACCACCACATCACCG
>DATCSV010000198.1:0-7006 GCA_036568285.1 Flavipsychrobacter sp.
CCGGTGGCCGCTCCACACAAAGTTTTACAGATACAGTAGCATCTTTTAAGCAAATTTTATCCGATATTCACCCCCGATAAAAAATAAACATGGCAAAAAATCAGATTTTAGCGCTGGTAGCAGGCGCATTAAGCATTGGAATTACAAGTTGTGACAACACAGGCGGCGTTAAAAAAACATCCGACGGCCTGATGTACAAAATTGTGAAAGACGAACCAGGCGATAAGTTTCCCGAGGTTAACGACATCATAGAGATGCACGTGAATATCCGCATTGGAGACAGTGTTTTACTCAACTCCCGCCAGATGAATGCTGACAAGCCTTTCGAGTTTCCTTTGCCGGAGGCTACATTTAAGAGCGATTGGGTAACCGGTATCAAACTGCTGACAGCCGGCGATAGTGCTGTTTTCTATGTGCCTGTAGATACAGCCAAAAAATACGCACAAGGACAGTTCCCTGAATTTGCCAAAAGCACCGATACTGTAGTATACGAGGTGAAGCTGGTATCATTCAAATCAGCTGCAGAGCAAAAGAAGAAAGAAGAAGAAGCCGCCGCCAAACAAATAGTGGAGGACGACCAGAAACTACAGGCATATTTTAAAGAAAAAGGCCTGAACCCACAGAAGACAGCCTCCGGCCTGTACTATATAATAGATAAAGAAGGTACAGGAGCGCCTATTGAAAAAGGACAAATGGTAACTGTGAACTACACAGGTAAAAACCTGAAAGGCGAAACATTTGATTCTAACGTTGACCCTGAATTTCAGCATGTACAGCCATTTACCTTCCCTGTAGGTATGGGCCAGGTGATCAAAGGCTGGGATGAAGGCATTCTGTTGCTGAAAGAAGGCAGCAAAGCCAGGTTCTTCATACCTTCTCCGCTGGCGTATGGCCAGGGCAGCATGGGTGAAAAAATAGGCCCCAACGAGATACTGGTTTTTGATGTGGAAGTGAAAGACGTAGAAACAGAGCAACCTGCTGCAGCCGTGCAGTAAGCAACAAAAAGGTAAGATCATGAGGTACTTTCAATACATACTGACCGGCATTATTTGTACAGGGCTCTTCAGTTGTTCATCTACCCGTAAGGTGAAGGTGAAAGACGCACCATTTACAACAACCCAGAGCGGCATCAGTTATAAAATACTGAAGGATGCCAAAGGCGAGCAGTATGCTAAAGAAGGTGACTATGTATCGGTACATATAAAAACCATTTTTGAAGACAGCCTGATATTCAGCTCGAAAAAAGACAGGGGCGGCGAACCGGTGACATTTCCCGTGGCGCTGCCCCGTTTTAACGGCGACCTGTCTGAGGCTCTTACATTGCTTACCCCCGGCGACAGCGCCATATTCCTGGTGCCGGTAGATACACTGCGGGCTAATAAGCAGACTATGCAGCCATGGATGAAGGATGGCAAGAGTATTATCTATGCCATAGAAATGGTGTCTATAAAAACTGCCGAGGAAGTAGCCAAAGAAAGGGAAGCTAAAGCCAAAGAAGGAAGCAACACGCAGGAAGATGATGAAAAACTGATAAAGTATTTCAAAAAGAATAAACTCAACCCGCAAAGGACGTCGTCAGGCCTATACTACATGATAACTGAAACTACGGATAATGAGCAACCCTTATCCGGCCAGACAGTAACTGTAAATTATACCGGAAAACTGATGGACGGTACTGTATTCGATTCGAACCAACTGCCGGAGTTCAACCATGTACAACCGTTCAGTTTCAAGTTGGGACGCGGACAAGTGATACGGGGCTGGGATGAAGGCATCGCTCTGTTGAAAAAAGGCGAAAAAGCTACGCTGTTCATACCATCGTATCTTGCATACGGCGACAGGTCGCCCTCACCCAAGATACCCCCACACTCAATATTAATATTTGAAGTGGAATTAGTTGATTTTTAAAAAACAATATGTAATTAATACGATGAAGAAAGTCACAATTATACTTGCATTTGCAACTATTGCCAGCTCATGCAGCTTATTCAAGAAGTCAGCAAAAACAGAAGAGCCTACGTCTGTAAAAAACAAGGCTGAACAAGTAAAACCAACGGCCAGCGCTACACAGGAAAAGGCTGCAGGTGCGAAAGCGGGAACGAACAACGGAGGTTACAAACAACTGGAAGCGGGTACTGATTACAAACTGATAATAGACGCCCCCGGCGATGTGTACCCTGACTATGGCGACTATGTAGAAGTACACCTGAACGCCGTAGCAGCAGACAGCGTCATCTTTGACACAAGGACGGCTATGAACGGCGAACCTGCCCCGATACAAATGCAGAAATCACCCTTCCGTGGCGACCTGCTGGAGGCCCTGAAGCACATGACCGCAGGCGACAGTGCACAGGTAAGGTTGTCTGTTGATTCATTAGTAGCTGCTGGTGCGCCAACAGCCCCCTGGATGCAGATGGGTGTTGGGCAAAAGCTGATATACAACCTGCAAGTGGTAAGCGTGACGCCAAAAGCACTAAAAGAAAAGCAAGAGCAGGCGGATGCGGCCAAACAAGTAGGTATAGACGACAAGCTGATACAGGAGCACCTGGCCAAGAACAATATCAAGGCGCAGAAAACGGCTTCCGGCTTGTATTATAAAAAGACCAAAGAAGGCACCGGTGAGCAGGCAAAAGCAGGCCAGAAGGTATCTGTAAACTATACAGGTATGCTGCTGAATGGCGAAAAGTTTGACTCTAACGTAGACCCTCAGTTTCAGCACGTGCAGCCGTTTGAGTTTATGCTGGGAACAGGAAGTGTTATCAAAGGATGGGACGAAGGTATTGCGCTACTGAAAGAAGGTGGCAAAGCTACATTGTACATACCCTCTACCCTGGCCTACGGTAAAAATTCCCCTTCTCCCAAAATACCCGCCAACAGTGTGCTGGTATTCGATGTAGAACTGGTAGATATTGTAGAAACAGGCAGCGGACAGTAATGAACAAAACATTCATCTTCATAACATTTATACTGTGGTATTTGCTCCCTGCAAATACCACAGTTGCTTATACCCGGCAAGACAGCCTGCGCGGCGGAAATGGCAACGGCAGAAACTGGTGGGACGTTAAAGACTACTATCTCTACGTTGCTTTCGACACCACTGCTAAAAGCATATCGGGCATGAACATCATGACCTTTACTGCAAACGACAATCCAGGTGACAGTATGCAGATAGATATGCAGGAGCCGATGGTGCTGGACAGTGCTGTGTATAATAAGCAAAAGCTGAAAATAGCCCAGGAAGGTAACGTGTACTGGATCATCAGCGATTTTAAAAACTGGGGCATACCCCGTGAATACCAGGTGCAGTTATATTATCATGGCAAGCCGAGGCAAGCCAAGCTGCCCCCATGGGATGGCGGATTCATATGGACGAAAGACAGCCAGGGTCACCCTTGGATAGCAGTAGCCTGCCAGGGTCTGGGTGCCAGTAGCTGGTGGCCCTGCAAAGACTACCAGGCAGACGAACCGGATAATGGCATGACCCTGAACCTGTATGTGCCTTACAAACTCATCACCATCAGCAATGGGAAGTTTGCAGACAGGCAGGACACCAAAGACAGCACTGCATCGCTATGGGTGTGGCGGGTGAAGAATCCCATAAATAGTTATAACGCCACCTTCTACATAGGTAACTACGCCGGCTGGCCCGATACCATGAAGGGCGAAAAAGGCGTACTGGATATAGGTTACTTCCCGCTGAAACACAACGAAGCTAAAGCAAGCAAACATTTCAAAGTGGTGAAAGAAATGCTGCACTGTTTTGAATACTGGATGGGCCCCTACCCTTTTTACGAAGATGGGTATAAACTGGTAGAAGCTCCCTACCTGGGTATGGAACACCAGAGTGCCATAGCTTATGGCAATAAATACCAAATGGGTTACCTGGGCGAAGACCGTAGCGGCACGGGTGTGGGTTTGTTGTTCGACTTCATCGTAGTACATGAAAGCGGGCACGAATGGTTTGGCAATAACATTACTGCGAAAGATGTAGCCGACAACTGGATACACGAGGGTTTTACCACCTATACGGAAGCCCTGTTTGCCGAGTGTGCCTTTGGAAAAGAAAAGGCATATGCCTACGCCCGTGGCGAATGGAAGAACATACTGAACAATCGTCCTGTAACAGGCGACTATGGTGTGCATGATGAAGGCTCGCCCGACAAGTACGATAAGGGCGCTGCGGTAGTGCATATGATAAGGGTGATGATAAATGACGATGAACAGTTCAGGCAATTGCTGCGGGGGCTGAATAAGGATTTTTATCATCAGACAGTTACGACAAAACAGGTAGAACAATATATCATAGACAAGACGGGATTGCCCTTGCAAAAGTTCTTCGACCAATACCTGCGTACCAAAGACATACCGGAACTGGAATGGTACATTAACAAGAAGGAGAAGAAGCTATATTACAGGTTCACAAATACAATAGAGGGTTTTTCCCTGCCATTAACGGTAAAAGGAGGCAAACGAGAGGCTGATATTACCGTAAGCGGCGACTGGCAGAGTACATCGTGGAAAAAAGGCGGGTATAATGTGCAATTCTCTAAGGACTTCCTGTTAAGGACAAAGCCTTAAATTTTATAGGTTTGTAATTCTCATGGCAAAAGGTACCAAGACGGCGGAAACACCATTAATGAAGCAGCATAAGGAGATCAAAGCAAAGTATCCTGATGCTGTCTTACTGTTCCGTGTAGGTGACTTTTACGAAACCTTTGGTGAAGATGCTTTGATTTCTTCCAGGGTACTGGGTATTACATTGACCAAAAGGGCCAATGGCTCCGCATCGCATATCGAGTTGGCAGGTTTTCCTCACCACTCCGTAGATACCTACCTGCACAAATTGGTGAAGGCGGGATACCGTGTAGCCATATGCGACCAACTGGAAGATCCCAAAACCGTAAAAGGAATAGTGAAGCGAGGCGTTACCGAACTGGTGACACCCGGCGTTGCTACCAGCGACAAACTGCTGGAAAATAAAACCAATAACTTCCTGGCGGCACTGTACCTGGGCGATGAACAATGCGGGGTAGCCTTCCTGGACATCAGCACGGGAGAGTTTTATGTAGCGCAGGGCACGGCGGAGTACATGGATAAGCTGTTGCAAAGTTTTCAGCCATCGGAAATACTCCTATCCAAATCGCAGCAAAAAAGGTTCAGGGAGCAATTTGACAATAAAGTATACACCTTCCTGCTGGATGAGTGGGTGTTCCAGGAACAATATACTTACGAGCTGCTGACGGGGCATTTCCAAACCGCATCGTTGAAAGGCTATGGCATAGAAGACCTGAAAGCTGCATCCGTAGCTGCTGGGGCGGCACTGCACTACCTGAAAGATACTGAACACGCCAACCTGCAGCATATTAATACACTGCAACGTATAGTGGCAGATGAGTTCCTGTGGATGGACCGTTTTACCATCCGCAACCTGGAGCTGGTGCATAGCACCGATGAAAAAGGCGCATGCCTGCTGCAGGCTATAGACAATACCTGCACCCCGATGGGTGCCCGCATGTTGAAGCGCTGGATGATATTCCCCCTGTCGGACATGCACCGCATCAATGCACGCCTCGACCTGGTGAGCCATTTCATCAAGGACCAGGAACTGAACCACGCCCTCACAGGCCAGTTGAAGCAAATAGGTGATGTGGAGCGCCTTGTGGGTAAGATACCGTTGAAGAAAGCCAATCCCAGGGAGATATCGCAACTGGCACGCAGCCTGAAATTCATTGCCGATATACACGAACAATGCAATGCCGATGGCTATGAACCACTCTGCCGCCTGATGCACCATGTGCAGCCGCTGACAGAGTTACAGCAACGCATTCTCTCGGCATTGGTAGATGATGCGCCTGCTCAAACGGCAAAAGGTGGTATCATACGGGATGGTGTTTCAGCAGAGCTGGACGACCTGCGCAAAATATCGCGCAGCGGCAAAACCTACCTGCTGGAGATACAACAAAAAGAATCTGAACGTACGGGCATCCCGTCGCTGAAAATATCGTTCAACAATGTGTTTGGCTACTACCTGGAAGTGACCAATACCCATAAAGATAAAGTGCCGGAAGAGTGGATACGAAAACAAACACTAGCCAATGCAGAACGCTACATTACCCAGGAACTGAAGGAATATGAAGAGAAAATACTGGGAGCAGAAGAGAAGATTCTGGCTATAGAACTGAACCTATACCAGCAATTGCTGGCTGATATTGAGCCATATATATCCACTATACAAACCAATGCCAACATTGTAGCTCAGCTGGACTGCCTGTTGTGTTTTGCGCACAATGCACAGAAGCATAAATACCACAGGCCCGAAATAACGGATGAACCTGTACTGGATATCAAACAGGCACGTCACCCTGTAATAGAGCAGCAACTACCACCCGGCGAATCGTATATAGCCAACGACCTGCTGCTGGATAAAACGGAGCAACAGATCATTATCCTCACCGGTCCCAACATGAGTGGTAAGTCTGCCCTGTTAAGGCAGACAGCTATCATTACGCTAATGGCGCATATGGGCAGTTTTGTATCTGCCGACAGTGCATTGATAGGATTGACAGATAAGATATTCACCCGCGTGGGCGCATCAGACAACCTGAGCGGCGGCGAGAGTACCTTTATGGTAGAGATGAACGAAACGGCCAGTATCATCAACAACATCAGCGAGCGCAGCCTGGTATTGCTGGACGAGATAGGCCGTGGCACCAGTACCTATGATGGTATATCCATAGCATGGTCTATTGCAGAGCATTTACATAATTCGCCTGCCAAACCCAAAACACTGTTTGCCACACACTACCACGAACTGAACGAGCTGGAGAATAAACTGGAGCGCGTACGCAATTATCACATCACGCACAAGGAGACGGGCAACAAAGTGATATTCCTGCGCAAGCTGGCACCGGGGGGCAGCCGTCACAGCTTTGGTATACAGGTGGCGCGTATGGCCGGTATGCCACCATCGCTGCTGGACCGCGCCAACGAAATACTCAGCCTGCTG
>DATCSV010000199.1:0-2283 GCA_036568285.1 Flavipsychrobacter sp.
TACAAACAGAAAATGCTGTACCCGGCATATACCTATTGATAATTAAAGATAACACCGGTTATACCCAGCAGCGAAAGCTTTTGGTTCAATAACCTATTACATAAATTTAAAGGGCGCCTTAAAAGCGCCCTTTAAATTTTATGTAACCCTTACACGCGGATTTACAGAACATTACCTATATAATGCTCATTTCCAACCTCAATACATTGGATTCTCTTATGCGGACAGGTAACATGTCCTGACTACACAGCAACCTGTGCCCTCAGGTCATGCAGGAAAGCTTCTAAGTACTCCACCTCCACATGGTCCATCACTACTATTTTGTACCAGTTGGGATTATCATCGTGCGTGTCAGGTACCAGCCCGTGCTTTGCGGCTATATCATGCGGCACATATTTAGCCCTGATGGTAACGATGTTCATTTTGGGATAGTGATAATACTGTACACCCAGTTTGTCCAATTGTTTGCAGCACCATTCAGTACGGTACAGCAGCTTGTTTATCTTCTCAAACCAGCCGTTGGGGCCATAGGTCACCAATATCATCCATATAGCTATTGCGTTGGCGCCCGAGCGGCTACCGCTCAGGGTTATATCCTGCCCATGTACGTACTGCGCTTCTTTGGTAAACACATAAGACATCAATCCCTTGCGGGCTATAAATATCCCGGTACCATAGGGTGCCTGCAGCATTTTATGTGCATCCAGCGTAACAGATGATACGTGGGGATTGGTAAAGTTCACGTTCGATTCCGGCGTGCTGATTGGGAATATAAAGCCACCGAAAGCGCCATCTACGTGCAGTTTAAATTCCACCTTGTGCCTGTTCATACAATCAACATATACATCAGGATCGTCTACACTGCCAAACATGGTAGTGGCCATATTAGATATGATGATGAAATACTTTGCCCCTGTAGCCATAGCCGTTTCTACTACCCTATCCAGTTCGGCTTCCACAATCATCCTCGAGGTATCGTCTACAGGCACACTGTACCAGCTAAGGTTCAGCAGGTTGGCGGCTTTGGCAATTGAGTAATGTGTATCCTGCGAGCCTATCAGCGCTATCTCTTCCTGCTTCGCTCCATGCTCTTGTTTAAAGTAGTTCCTGTATATCCATGCAGCCTGTATATTGGCTTCAGTGCCTCCCGCTGCTACATAGCCATCGCAACTACCCTCTTCAGCCCTCAGCACATCTACGGCCAGCAGTTCTATCACTTCACGCTCTATATCCTGCGTACCCTTGAAAAAATCTTCGGACTCACCCAGTGTATGGCAGCCAATATGGTTGGGATTGGCTACATAAGTACGCAGCAAGGGTGCTTCCTTCAGAAAGGGGGCCTGGTCGTAAAACACGTTGCCGTCCAGCTTGGAGGCAGGTATGCCCAGCGACACTTTTTGCTTATAGTCAATATTACGGCTTAACGCTTCCGTAATCCTTCTTTCCTGCTCGGCATGGCTCAATTTCTTCCAAAACTTCATTTCTGCAATTTGGCGGCAAAATTATCGTTTTTACACGACTGTAATCAATGATAAACATCACACCCCTGAATATTTCCGAATGTATAAGCGGATATCAGGCTGCCTTGAACAGCCTGTAACACCAGGCAGTAAAGGGAAGAAGCAGGATAAACAGCCAATACAGGTGGTTGCCTGTAAGTATGACTGATAATGTTGCAACCAGCAATACCAGCAAAGGATATACCAGCAGCAAGGATGCAAACAATACCGAATCGAAAAAGACTGTTCCACGTGTTTTGCTGCGTACTATGCTACGCAGGAGTTTATATAACGGCACGTGCAGTATAGCCCCTACCAACGCCGGCAGGGCGGGCATCAGTTTCAAAAGGTGATCCGTTTTCTTTTTCTTTAACGCGGGGTGATGTTCCTCTAATACAAGAGGTGCTATACGGGCCGCAAGTTGCCGGTTGAACTCCTTATAAAAGCCCGCCTCGTTACTTAAGTCATAATCTCTGACAGTAATGACCGGGGCAAACCCTACATGCATACGCTTGGGGACCTGCGTAAACGAATGATAGTTGATACCCACAGGTTGTACTATCATGTCTTTTACCCCCTGTTCGGCCCAACACATCCACGCCAGCCTTGCCGTCCCTTTCTTCAGCGGGCGCAGTTTCCATTCGTTGATGCAGGTGCCTTCTGAAAATATCAGCACACAGCCATTTTGTTTCAATATTTCCAGGCAATCTGCAAAGGTCTTGTGATTGTAATCCAGTTTGTCCTTCCCCTCACTCATGCGGTATACGGGAAACATATTCATCAT
>DATCSV010000200.1:0-7219 GCA_036568285.1 Flavipsychrobacter sp.
ACACGCTCGTTCTGCGGCAGTTGCAACCGCATACGCATTACGCCGCAAGGGGTGCTTAAAACCTGCCTCTACGACGATGGTGTGATGAACATCAAAGACCTGGTGCGGGAGGGTTATAGCAATGAAGCATTGCAGGAAGCGGTAACCAATGCAATAAAGAAGAAAGCTAAAGACGGCTGGGAAGCAGAACGCAACAGGAGTACAATTAATGAATCAATGGCTGCAATAGGAGGATAAATTATGATAACGGTAGACGGAGCAGATTATATTATTCAGAAAGAGATGCGGGAATTCGGTGAAGAACTGGTTCCGCTGGAGCATGCTACGGGCAGGGTGCTGGCTGAAGATATTATTGCCGACCGCGACATACCGCCTTACGACAGGGTAACAATGGACGGCATTGCCATTCGTCATAGCGATTTTGAGAAAGGTACAAGGAAGTTCAATACAAAAGGTATCCAATCGGCCGGTGATAAGGCTTTGGCTATAGAGGCTGCTGCTGAATGTGTGGAAGTAATGACAGGCGCGGCACTACCTGTAGGCGCCGATACTATCGTGCGTTATGAGGATGTGGACATCTTCGAAGGTACGGCCACATTGAAAACGGAAAATGTCAGGTACGGACAAAATATTCACTATACGGGCACCGACAAGTTGAAGAATACATTACTGGCCACCACAGGCCGGTTAATAGACCCGGCGCTCATCAACATTGCAGCATCAGTGGGCAAGGCGCAGTTGCAGGTAAAGCGGCTGCCACGAGTGTGTATACTCAGCAGCGGCAATGAATTGGTGCCGGTAGAGCAAACCCCCAATGAATATGAGGTGCGCCGCTCTAACAATTACGCTATAGCATCTATTTTATTGCAGCACCGCATACAGGCGTCCATGTACCACATACCCGATGACAAGCAAACGATACGCACAGCCCTCAGCAATTGTCTGAAAGAGAGCGATGTGCTGATATTGACGGGCGGCGTATCCATGGGTAAATTTGACTACCTGCCTGAGGTGTTTGACGAACTGGATATTACCCAACTTTTTCATAAGGTAAGGCAGCGGCCGGGCAAGCCTTTCTGGTTCGGTTCTGATGCTGACCAGAAACTTGTATTTGCGTTCCCCGGCAATCCCGTTTCTGCCTTTATGTGTATGCACAGGTATTTTGTCCCCTGGCTGAATGCCACGTTGGGGCTCAAACCCCCGCAGCCGGTGTATGCTGTATTAACGAAGGATTATACCTTCAGGCCCGAGCTCACTTACTTCCTGCAGGTGAAACTGGAATACAGAAGTGACGGTAGATTGCTGGCAACACCGCAAGAGGGCAACGGCTCAGGTGATTTTGTCAACCTCTTAGCCGCCGATGCATTTATGGAACTGCCGGAAATGACAACCAACTATAAAAAAGGTGACGCGTACAGGATATGGCCTTTTAAAACACTGATTCATGAGTGACCTGACACATATAGATGAACAAGGCCGCGCCAATATGGTGGACGTGAGCGATAAGCTGGTGACCAGGCGAACAGCACGCGCTCGCAGCATCGTGTCATTGCCGGCCGAAGTAATGGAGCTGATAGCAGGTGGCGACATACAAAGCAAAAAAGGCCCTGTGTTTCAAACGGCGATTCTGGCAGGAATTATGGCGGCAAAAAAGACGGGTGAACTGATACCGCTCTGTCATCCCCTCGGCATGGACAATTGCAACATTGACATCAGCATAAACAATAACAACGAAGTGGTGATTGATTGTACAGCCACCATCACAGCTAAGACAGGCGTGGAGATGGAAGCCCTGACAGGTGCATCGGTAGCCGCACTCACCATATACGATATGTGCAAGGCTATGAGCCATGATATAGTGATAAAAGAAACGAAGCTGATGGAGAAAACGGGAGGAAAGCGTGATTTCAAAAGAGACTAAAATATACGGGCTGGTGCTGGCGGGCGGCAAAAGTGTCCGCATGGGGCATGATAAGTCGGCTATCAACTGGCATGGCAAAGAGCAGCGCTATTATATAGCTGATGTGCTTCAAAAATTTTGCAATGAAGTGTATATCTCTTGCCGCGATGAAGAACAGGCAAAAGAAACAGATAACAGGTACAAAACGATCATAGACAGCGTAGATGGCAAAGGGCCGATAGTGGGTATTCTCTCAGCTTTTGAAACCGATAATAACGTAGCCTGGCTGGTAGTAGCCTGCGATCTGCCGCTGATAGATGAGGCGACCATCGCATACCTTATACAAAACAGGGATACCGCTAAAGCAGCCACTACCTACAAAAGTCCGCACGACGGGCTACCCGAACCATTGATCACTATCTGGGAGCCCTACGGGAGAGAAGTATTGTGGTCGTACAAAGCGGAAGGGTATAACTGTCCCCGCAAGGCTTTGATCAATAGTGATACATTAATCCTGGAACCATTGAATGCCGAAGCACTTATCAATACCAATACACCTGAAGAAGCTGAACGTGTGCGGGAGTTATTAAACAAGAAAATGAATATTGCATAGTGACAGATTGGACAAGATATAGCTGCCAGATGTCTTTGCCGGGTTTCGATGAACAAACCCAGCAAAAGCTTGCTGCCGCCAAAGTGTTGGTAGCGGGTGCCGGAGGGCTAGGCTGCCCTGCTTTGCAATATCTCGTTTCGAGTGGTGTGGGTACTATCGGTATTGCCGACTATGACACGGTATCTATAAAAAACCTCCATAGGCAAATACTGTATACACCGGCTGACGAGGGTAAAAAGAAAGTCTTTGTAGCAATAGAGAAATTATCAGCTCAAAACCCTGAGGTGAGATTTGAAGCACATGATATACAAGTAAGTGCAGACAATGTGAATGAGTTGATTGGCGCGTATGATGTAGTGATAGACTGCACGGATAATTTTGATACCCGCTACCTGCTGAACGATGCCTGTGTGATAGCGGGCAAACCATTGGTGTACGGTGCTATCTATCAGTACGAGGGCCAGGTAGCTGTGTGGAATGTTACAAACGAAGATGGTAGCCGTTCTCCCAACTACCGCGACCTGTACCCGGAAGTCAATGCAGCAGTAGTGCCCAATTGTGCTGAAGGTGGTGTGATACCGACCATAGCGGGGATGATAGGTTGTATACAGGCTAATGAAGTGATAAAATGTATAACCGGCATAGGAGAGGTATTAGCAGGAAAGTTGTTGGTGCTGAATGCGCAAACTATGCAAAGCCGTATTGTGAAATTGGGCACAACTACGCGTACCATCATTAGTGCCTTACCTGCTACTATTACACCGCAGGAGATTTCACCGGATGAATTGAAAGATAAAATGTCCGACTATCAGTTGATTGATGTTCGTACTGCTGGAGAGCATAGCCTGTATAACATCGGTGGAGTACATATACCATTACCCGAGCTGGCATCAGCGGAAATAGATGCCGGCATACCTATAGTATGCTATTGTGCTTCAGGCAAACGGAGTGTGGAAGCAGTTAAGATACTATCCGGCAAGTACCCGGGTGCAAAATTGTATTCGTTGCAGGGTGGCCTCGACGCATGGCCTGTAGAGTATCAGGGATGAGCCGCTACCCATACCTCACCGTCTTCAAATACTTCTTTCTTCCAGATGGGTACGGTTTGTTTCAGTGTATCAATGATATAGCGGCAGGCGTCAAATGCAGCATCACGGTGCGCTGCTGAAACGGCTATTACAACGGGTACTTCACCTATCTGCAATACACCTGTACGATGATGTACAGCTATCTTATGCACAGGCCAATTACTCATAGCTTGATCTGCTATCTTGCGCATCTCTTTTACCGCCATGCGCTCATAGGCTTCAAATTCCAGGCGAACAACCTGCTTGCCTTTTGTCTGCGAACGTACCGTGCCTATGAATACATCAATACCCCCACACTCCGGCGACTGTACCAGGCTGATGCAATAGCTCACATCCAGCGGTTCTGTTGAAAGTAAAATGTCTATCATGTTATCCGCCACTTACAGGTGGAATAATTGCTATCTCATCTCCCGTCTGAAGTACGGTACTTGCATGGGCATATTCATCATTCACTGCCACCATATAAGATGCCAGTTCTTTCAGCTTCGGGTAATGTTGTTCCAGCGATGCTTTCAGAGTAGTTACATCACGACCCTCATCAATTTCTATTTGTATAGACTCTCTGCCGAATATATCCTTTGCTATGCCGAATGCCAGCACCGTAATTTCCATAGCTGCAAGTTAGTTAAGGTAAATGTTTCAGCAATACATTTATACCCGCAGCCAATACTAATACTGCAGTTACCCTTCGTATGGCCAGCGGGCTGAACTTCACTGCACCAAAGTTGGAACCCAGCAATCCCCCGGCTAATACAGCACAAGCTAATATTGCGATGCGTGTGTAGTTTATATCTGCGGGCATATTGGATAGTTGACCCGCTATGCCCGCCAATGAATTGACCAGTATAAATACACTGGCGGTAGCTGCTATCCGCTTAGCTGTGTCCCAGTTCATGATATTCAATACAGGCGAGAGGAATATGCCACCACCTATGCCCACCATCCCCGACAGGAAACCGATAGCGCCTCCCAATATACTGTTAATGGCTGGGTGTGCGTAGCCGGGTGAACGCTTCGGTACATTAGATTGAGTTTTCACCCAAAGCAGTACTGCCGCCAGTACCAGGCTGGTTCCCAGCAGCATAAAGAAAATATGATGGCTGATGGGCAAGGATGCACCTATATATGCCAGCGGTACACTCACCAATACTATAGGCAGTATCTTCTTCCCTGCTACTTGCCCGTTGCGCAGGAAAACGATTGTGCCACCAGTCACTACTATCACATTACACACCAACGCAATCAACCGCATCTCCTGGAATGGCAGGGCATATAAGGATAACAATGCCAGGTAGCTGGAACCTCCGCCAAAACCTACGGAGGCATACACAAACGCAATAGCAAAAAAGAAAACAATGAGTTCCCATTGAGGCATGTGTAATATTAGAAAATTAACCGGCTAAGTGGAAATATCACGGTAGGATAGGACAATGTAACAAAAGTTACCATGTAGCTGTGGCATATAAAATACATTCGTAATCTGAAACGATCTTATGAACAAAATGTTGAGGCTGATGTCTCTTTGGCTCCTGGTATCTTTAGGCAGTCGCGCACAAAGCAGTTTTAATTATACGGTTGAATTGAAACCTGTTTCTGTCGCCGGTTTACCGGGTCTGCATTCCTACGCTTTTGCACAGCACGGTGGTAAATGGCTGTTGATTGGAGGCAGGAAGGATGGCATCCACCCACGTCAGCCGTTCAATGCCTTTTCCTCTGCACAAAATAATACCGACATATATGTGGTAGATATACAGTCAGGTCAAAAGTGGTCGGCTTCTGCTACCGGGCTGCCAACAGCACTCGCTGAGCAGTTACAATCTACCAATATGAACTTTTACCAGGTGGCGGATACACTCTATATCATTGGCGGGTATGCATATTCTCCCACAGCGGCAGACCATATTACTTTCCCAAACCTCACTACAGTTAATGTACCGGGGTTGATACAGGCCATTGTTAACAACAGCGCCATCGGTACTTACTTCAAACAAATGACTGACACCGCATTTGCTGTGACCGGCGGCCACCTTAACGCGATCGGTGATATGTTTTACTTGGTGGGTGGCCACAAGTTTACTGGCAGGTACAATCCTATGGGTAACCCCACCTACACCCAGGCCTACACCAATCAAATCAGGAGATTCAGGATAAACAATACCGGTACATTAAGTATTTCAGACTACGCAACAATTACTGATCCCGTACACCTCAGGAGAAGGGACTATAATTTGCTGCCACAGATTTTTCCTGATGGCACGGAAGGCTTTACCATATCGTCAGGCGTTTTCCAGTTGACCGCTGACTTGCCGTTTTTATATCCCGTCGATATTAAAGCAAGCGGGCATACCGCTGTTACAGGATTCAATCAATATCTCAGCAACTATCATTCCGCCACTGCCTGCCTTTACGACAGTGCTTCTAATTCAATGCACAGTTTGTTTTTCGGCGGTATTAGCCAGTATTATTATCAGAATGGTGTGCTGACGAAAGACGATAATGTACCTTTTGTAAAGACCATCAGTAGACTGACGCGCAAACCAGATGGTACCCTGCAAGAGTTTCAGATGCCGGTCGATATGCCCGCGCTCAAAGGGTCAAGTGCCGAGTTTATACTAAACCCGCAAATAGCACAGTATGGGTCTGGAATCATCAAGATGCACAGCTTCGCCGGAGATACAGTGATGATTGGTCACATAGCAGGAGGCATCAGCAGTACAGACCCCAACGCATTTACAAATAATAATGTAAACAGCACTGCTGCCGATAATACTATATACGAGGTGTGGCTGATAAAAGGAACTAATGCTGATGTGGAAGTAATAGAGGGTAGTACAAATTATTCGATAGATATATTCCCCAATCCCGTTTCGACTAGTGTCAACTTAAGGATTAAGGGCAAAGACTTTAAATATGCGGATTATTTCCTTTCTGCAATAGACGGCAGATTGTTGGGTCAGGGTAGTTTCTCCGGCAGCCAGGTAGTAAACGGTGTGTACAAACTGCAATTGCCTGAAGACATACCTGCTCAATCAATATTGCTAACAGTGTCTTTTGACAATATATACTTCGTTACTGCGATGTTCAACAAGCAGTAGAGTTACCCGGAAATTCATTTGGATAAATGTATATGCCCGTAGGCCAGTGCGCCTCGGGCATTTTTGCAGATAGTTTTGGAAAATAAAAAAAGCCGAGCGTTGATACGCTCAGCCCCTATAAACCCTATCACCATGAAAACAGTACAAAAGTAATACTACAATTCATTTCAAAATGTAACAAAAGTCACAAACTTCCTTAACAAGTTGTTAAACCATGGAGCGGGTAGTTGCTTTATTCGGCTGTTGAAGTTGCTGTGGTATTTTGTTAAACGTTTTTGCCGTAGTGAGCACATCTTTTTAATCAAAACGGGCCTGCATCAACCTTTTAAGACAGCTTCGTGTATCGCGATAGGACGACTCTGTCTTTGCACAAAGGATTTTGATGGTAGATATATCTATTATTGGAAGTGGTTTCTCAGGTTTAGCTGCTGCATGTTACGCGGCCAGGGATGGATATGCGGTGTCGGTACATGAAAAGAACACCACGGTAGGCGGTAGATGCAGGAACTATACCGAAGATGGG